>JAEYXC010000390.1 GCA_023428655.1 Bacillota bacterium
ATGACTTAAAAGTACCCTCTATACTTTTTGATAAGACATTTTTATTTTACATAATCTGCACATCATTTACAATAGGTATTTCATCTATAAAAGAAGAAAATACTTAACATTTTTTCCAATTACATTGAAATATCACGATCCCGGCTGCAACCAGACCAAGTCCGATGAGCTTATGCCACTCAAAATCCGCCTTCTTAGTACCGAAGATTCCGAACAACTCAATTAGGTAAGCAACCAGAAGCTGGGCAGTAATAATGAACATATTCGCCATGGCAGGTCCTAGGGTATCGACGCTTTTTATCACGGTGTAGGTAATGAAGGCACCGAGTACACCTCCGAGCAGCATATACTTACTTTCTATTTTTAGCAATGCTAGGAAATACCCCTGTCTCCCGGTAACAAACCAGGCTCCTAAGCAAACCAGCATAGCCGTGAATTGCACAAAGGTCGCTGAAACCCAAATTCCCGTCTGTTTCGTAACTCCTGTATTAAATACCCCCTGTGTACTCATAAGAGCACCGGACAGGATTGCAATTAAAAATCCCCACATAATAGAATATCAATCCTTTCATTCACATTAGCATAAATCGTTACCCGAAGAAAGACCCGGCCTTCGTTTTGAAGCAAGCCCCACAATCCTCTATTGAATTTATGCGATAGAACCTTTAATCAGATTGTTTCCATTTTGTTTTTGACTATACAGATTTTAGTAAGGAAAAGGTTGCCACACACGAATGCAGCAACCTGACTGTTACAATTTATTTAATATTCTCTCCAGAATTGCAATCATTTCATCGACATGCTGCTGTTTTATTACCAGCGGAGGTACAAAGCGAATTACATTCGCGCCAGCAGAAATCAGGATAAGCCCCTCATCCATAACCTGTGGAATAATATCCTTCACCGGAACCGTAAACTCCAAGCCCTGCATTAATCCCATACCTCTGCGCTCCTTGATAAAATCATACTTTTCACACAATTCATCGAGCTTTTTGATAAGATAGGGTGTGATTTGCTGAACATGCTCCACAATACCCTCGCTCTTAAACAGATCAAACACCTTGCTGACTGCGGCAGTAACAAAAGGATTTCCGCCGTAGGTGGTTCCATGATCTCCCGGTTCAAATGCAGAGGCGACCTCCATGGTTGCAGCAAAGGCTCCCACCGGAACTCCGCAGCCCAGTGCCTTTGCACAGGTAATAATATCCGGTTTAATGTTGTAATGCTGATGGGCGAACATCGCTCCCGTTCTACCCATTCCACACTGGATTTCATCTAGAATTAAAAGGATATTCTTCTCATCACAAAGCTTGCGTATCCCCTCCATAAATTCCTTCGTTGCAGGATATATACCACCTTCCCCTTGAACAGGCTCCAGAATAATTGCACCGGTCCTATCATTCACCAGCTCCTTCACACTGTCCAGGTTATTGAATTCGGCAAAAACAACTCCCCCGATGAGCGGTCCGAAGGCTTCCCGGTATTTTTTATTTCCCGTTACACTTAAAGCACCCATACTTCTTCCATGGAAGGAATGCTCCATGGAGATAATCTGGCTGTCCGCCACCCCATGCTTTAAATAATAATACTTTCTTGCCAGCTTTACCGCTCCCTCGATTGCTTCTGTCCCGCTGCTGGTAAAGAAAACACGATCCATGCCACTGGCCTCTAGCAGTTTCCTCGCGGCATCAACAGCAGGTTCATTATAATAAAGATTAGAGGTATGGAGCAGCTTATCAATTTGTGCTTTCAAAGCAGCATTAAATTGTTCATTACCGTATCCAAGAGCAAATACCGCAATACCCGCTGCAAAATCCAAGTATTTCTTATTATTACTGTCGTAAAGATAGACACCCTCACCACGATCCAGAACAATGGGATACCGGCTATAGGTATGCATCAAAACCTTCTCGGCCTCTTCCATATACAGCTTCATATCTTTTATATCCTTTCTTAGGGAATTCCAAACGTCGGTCATATCCTTGCCATACTGAACCACTTTGCTTATTTCACAACAAGGTCTTCATTCTCATAAATACCCGCCTGATCAATAATAGCGGTTCCGATACCACGATTAGTAAAGAACTCGAGTAATAGGCAATGTTCAATTCTGCCATCCAGAATATGAACTCTGGATACACCGTTTCTTACTGCATCCACACAATTCTTCAGCTTCGGAAGCATTCCACCTCCGATAAAGCCGCTATCCAATAATTCATCTGCTTTATCCAGTGTTAATACGGAAATCAGACTGCTTTTATCCTTAGGATCCGCATATACTCCCTCAATGTCCGTTAAGAACACCAGCTTCTCTGCTCCAATGGCTGTAGCAACTGCACAGGCAGCGTCATCCGCATTGATATTATAATTCTGGTAATTCTCATCCAGACCAATTGGTGCGACAACAGGAACAAAGTTATTATCAATCAGGGTATTAATCAGCTCCGTATTTACTTCGGTTATATTCCCGACAAAACCAATATCCTGACCATTCACGCTTCTCTTCTCAACCTTTAAGGTACAGCCGTCTTTTCCACTGATTCCGACTGCTTTCACCCCCAGCTTTTCCACCAGCTGCACCAGATTCTTGTTTACCTTACCAAGAACCATCTCTGCAACCTCCATGGTCTGCTCATCCGTAACCCGCAGACCCTCCACAAATCTGGATTCATGACCTAACAGATCGAGCCACTTCGTTATCTCCTTACCACCACCATGAACGATGATAGGCTGCATGCCAACCAGCTTTAGCAGGGCCACATCCTTGATAACATTAAGCTGAAGATTCTCATCCAGCATGGCGCTGCCACCATATTTTACTACTACCTTTTTATTATTAAACTTCTGTATGTAAGGAAGGGCCTCTATTAAAGTCTGCGCCTTCAAAAGTATCTGATCCATATGCTCCATGTTCTTAGTCCTTTCCTGCTTCAATCTATTATGAGCGATAGTCTGCGTTGATTTTCACATAATCATAGGAAAAATCACAGCCCCAGGCAGTTGCCTTTGCCGGTCCGGTCTTTAGGTCCGCTATGGCCTTGACTTCCTTACCGGAAAGTATCTTGGTCGCAAATTCCTCGGAATAATCCGTAGCCATACCATTCTCCACTAATTTAAGGCATCCATCCACACTCTCAATATACAGGTCCACCTGATCCGGATCAAAATCCACCCCGGAATAACCCATGGCGCAAAGAATTCTTCCCCAATTCGCATCATTACCGAATACTGCTGTCTTCACCAGGTTGGAGGTAATAATGGATTTACTAAGCACCGATGCTTCCTCCCAAGAAGGCGCTCCGACTACCTCAACCTCAAAGAGCTTAGTTGCTCCCTCCCCATCGGCAGCCATCTTCTTGGAAAGCTCCGTAGTCACATAATTCAGCGCTTTGCAAAAGGCGTCATAATCCTCATTTTTTTCCGTTATTTCAATATTACCGGCCAGACCATTCGCAAGTATCAACAAGGAATCATTAGTTGAGGTATCACGGTCAACGCTGATCATATTAAAGGAAATCTTTACATCAGCACTTAGCGCCTCCTGCAGCAGCTCCTTACTAATATTCAGATCGGTGGTAACAACCCCAAGCATGGTTGCCATATTGGGATGTATCATGCCGGAGCCCTTTGCCATACCACCAAGCTTAACTTCTTTACCGCCTACCGTAAAGCTGACTGCACACTCCTTGGGATAGGTATCCGTAGTCATAATAGCTTCCGCGGCCATACCACCTGCTTGAAGTCCCTCCTCCAACGCATTGGCTAAAAGCTTCACACCTTCATTAATTACAGCCATGGGAAGCTGCTTTCCGATTACACCGGTGGAAGCTGTATACACTGCATCCTTCGGAATATTCAATACCTCAGCTACCGCATTGGCCATCTGTTCGTTATTAATATCCCCCTCGAATCCCGTACATGCATTGGCCACACCGCTATTCAGAACCACAGCCTGAACAAAGGGACTCTCCTTCGTTACCTTCATATCCCATTTGACCGGTGCCGCTTTTACCACATTGGTGGTAAAGGTGCCTGCTCCCTTCGCCGGAACAACCGAGTATACCAACGCCATATCCTTCCGCTTCTTTTTAATCCCGGCATATATCCCTGCTGCCTGATAACCATTGGCTGCTGTTACTCCACCCTCTATTTTCTTCAAAACAAATCACCAAACCCTTCCCTATTATAATTATAAAACTAGCAGTTTTGTTCATTGATGCTAATCGTAAAATAATTAAGGTCTTTACGGAGCTCCCAGCCTAATCCACTCCAGAATTCCTTCCCTCGATTATTCTCTGCATAACACACCAATCCCAGCTTTGTTATTCCCTCTTCCTTCATGGCCTCTACTACCCTGTTAATCAGCATTCTTCCTATAGAATGTCTTCGGTAAGCCTCCTCAACACAGGTGTGGTAGATATATCCCCGTCTACCATCATGTCCTCCAAGAACGATGCCTATGATATGGCCATCCTCTTCGGCAACATAATTGGTATTTGGATTTCTTACCAGGAACCTGTCGATGCCCTCCTTCGAGTCATCCAAGGTTCGAAGTCCAACCCCGGGTGTTCTCTTCCATAGCTGATAAACCTCATAATAATCATTGATTGTGAAATGCCTTATCATGAATGCACCTCCAAAGGATATATTAGGTAATAACGAATAAAATATTTATAATTATACATCTGGATTAAAATTTATGCAATACCTAATTTAAGTTTTTTAAATCAATACCATGACGGAGCATAACCGCATATATTTCCGCGATGGGGAATCCTACAATGTTATAGTAATCACCTTCAATTTCCTTAATAAAGATCCCAAACTTCCCTTGAATTGCATAGGCGCCGGCCTTATCCATCGGTTCTCCGGTTGCAATATAATCCTGTATCTGCTTCTCCGTTAAGGGATTGACTTTGACCTTCGTTCTAACTGCAAAGGAAATACTCTTATCACTACCGTCCTGTGTCATAATGACAATGCTAACACCGGTGCATACCTCGTGTACCTGGTCGGAAAGCATACGAAGCATTCTGGCCGCATCCTCCCTGTCCTTTGGTTTTCCAAGGGCCTGCTCCTCATAAAATACCATGGTATCTGCACCGATTAGGATAATATTCTTGTCCACCTCCGACTTCTTCCTTACCTGATCTTTGATCGTATCCGTCTTTAACTTGGCTAAGGCCTGTACCATTTGATCCGGAATTAATTCCTCTACCTCCTCCTTTACATTGCTTGCCATAACCTGATACGGTATTCCCATAGTCTCCATAATTTCCTTGCGTCGCGGTGATTCGGAAGCTAATATAATCTGATACATATTCACCCTTTCCCAGACCCTCCGGTCTGCTATCCTTTATAAACTATTTTTATGATTTTGATGCACTGCTAACTATTCTAAAACCTCTTCTTCTAATATTATAATCAATCCAATCCCCAAGTAAAGATAAATGCTCACAAAGGAGAAGCTCACCTGGGAATTAGTAGCAAATTCTCCCGTAAGTGCTCCATATTAATAGAAGGTAGACCTTATTTTTTGTATTTTTATACTTTTTTTCATTTCACTATTGCATAATAATAAGTAATGTTGTATATTTATAAAAAGCAAGTTTCTAGTTCATGAGCAATCAGTAGTAAAATAGGAACAAGGGGATCGATTCACTATTTTATACAAATTCTATCATTAGCGAAGCAATCTTATTATGGAGGTAATTATTATGAAAGAGAAAGTTATTCTGGCTTATTCCGGCGGTCTGGACACTACCGCTATCATTCCCTGGCTCAAGGAGAATTATGATTATGATGTAGTCTGCGTATGTATTGATGTAGGACAGGGAAATGAACTGGATGGTCTGGAGGAAAGAGCAAAGCTTTCCGGCGCTACTAAGCTTTATATTGAGGATGTTGTGGAGGAATTCGTGAACGACTATGTGATTCCCTGCGTGAAGGCCAATGCAGTCTATGAATATAAATATCTTCTGGGCACCTCAATGGCTCGCCCCGTAATTGCGAAAAGATTGGTAGAAATTGCAAGACTGGAAGGTGCTACGGCAATCTGCCATGGAGCTACCGGGAAAGGAAATGATCAGGTTCGTTTTGAATTAACCATAAAAGCACTGGCTCCCGATCTGAAAATTATCGCCCCTTGGAGAATCTGGACCATGGCTTCTCGTGAAGAGGAAATCGAATATTGCGAAAAGCATGGGATCCATCTCCCCTTCTCCCCCGATAACAGCTATTCCAGAGATCGTAATCTTTGGCACATAAGCCATGAGGGCCTTGAACTGGAGCTACCCTCCAATGCACCCAATTATGATCATCTATTGGTTCTCGGTGTATCCCCGGAAAAGGCTCCACAAGAAGGTGAGATGCTCAGCATATCCTTTGAAAAGGGGATTCCTACTGCTCTCAATGGTAAGACAATGTCTGCAACGGATATCATTAAGGAATTGAACATAATCGGTGGTAAGCATGGAATCGGTATCGTTGACATTGTTGAAAATCGTGTTGTTGGTATGAAATCCCGTGGTGTATATGAAACTCCCGGCGGAACAATCCTGATGGAAGCACATATGCAGCTGGAGGAGCTTATTCTGGATCGTGCGACTATGACTGCCAAAAAAGAAGTGGGCAACCGTTTCGCTGATATTGTTTATGAAGGAAAATGGTTCACACCTCTTCGGGAAGCATATCAAGCCTTTGTCGATGTAACCCAGGAGTATGTAACCGGTGAGGTTAAGCTAAAGCTTTATAAAGGAAACATCATTAACCAGGGTACCACCTCCCCTTATTCCTTATACAACGAAAGCATTGCTTCCTTCACAACGGGCGACCTTTACAACCATCATGATGCAGAGGGCTTTATCAATCTCTTTGGACTTTCCTTGAAGGTACGTGCAATGAAGATGGCAGCTCTCGACAACAAATAAATCACAATAACTAAAGTTATAAACAAATAAAGCATTAAGCAAATAAAGCATTAAGAAAATAAAGCGTTAAGCAAATATAATATTAAACTCATAAAATATGGACCATGACTTATCATCTGATATCAGAGCCCTTTTCGTTGGCTCTGATATCAATTCGGATAAGTACATGGTCCTTATGGATTCACTCCGATTCCCCTCTGTCATCTTCCCAGATACGTCTTCAAAAATCGCGCCACTACCCTCTCATATCTTTCCCGATTCTTGCAATAGCTCGCCGCATGCTTTGCTCCGGCAACCAGATACATCGCCTTGTTCTTCTTCTTATTATGATACATTTGCTTCGTCATATCAGCCGGAACCAAATTATCAATTTTGCCATGTATGAATAAGACCGGAGTTCGGGAATGCCGAACAACGCTAATCGGTGATACCTCGTTATACCAAAAGCCTGCTCGAAGATAGGTCAGAAAGCTTTCGATCGGAATAAGAAAGCAGGGAAGATGGTAATATTGCTTGAGCTGATGACAGATCAGCTGTGTTAAATCCGAGTAAGCACAATCCGCTATCGCACAATTTACCCTTCGATCAATTCCCAAATGCATTAATACCGTAGCGGCTCCCATCGATTCTCCGTGAGTTACAATAACACAATTGGGTCCATAGCGATCATAGCACCAGTCCACTAGCTTTTTCAGATCGTATTTTTCATAAAACCCCATGGAGGTATGTGCTTTTCCACTGTACCCATGATTTCGATGATCATAGATTAATACCCGATAACCTAGACGAAAAAACATCTTCGCATATTTTATCCCGCTGTATTTTGCATATCCAAGCCCATGGCACAATATAGCTATCTTCTCCGGAGGCTTTCTGCGGCTACTGCTATCACCAAAAAAGGAGGTATGTTCCTCACCTACTCCCCCCTTCCTTCCCTCACTCTCATCCAGCTGACTTCTGCCGTCCAGGAGCTCACAGGATAGGCGGTATCCATAATCCGAGCGCAAGGTGAAGATCTCCTTCTCCCAGGAATAATATTCCTCCGAATTCACACGATTGCATCGAATTTCCCTTTGATACCCCTTCCCATAGGGTAGCATTCTGGGTCTTACAATCATATTCGAAAGGCACCAAAGCCATTCGAAAAACCATATCAACACAATTACTAACATTCTACACGTCACCTCATTATACTTCGTAACCACACCCAACCGGATAAAATGACAAATCATTTCACTTATCATGAATAATCGATATAAAATCATCATCTCCAATTATTAACGTATTATTCTTAACGATGGG
Organism: Bacillota bacterium; assembly: GCA_023428655.1. Classification (GTDB taxonomy): domain Bacteria; phylum Bacillota; class Clostridia; order Lachnospirales; family Lachnospiraceae; genus Mobilitalea. Next base: position 8,232 of record JAEYXC010000390.1, read on the forward strand.
ATTGCCCACTTTATAAAAATAACAAGGGATTAAACAGGCAAGGAAAAAGCTCTATGTCTTAAGGAATGCCTGGTTGCATTCCAAAAGACATAGAGCTCATTGGTTATAACTCCAGTTATCACTTGTTATTCTGCGGAATAAAACGATCAAAGATAAATAGCTCAAAATACTCTCTGCTATGCTCCAACTGCTCCTCACTCTGAATGGTCCAAGCGACGGTCTTTGTTCGGAAAAGCTTACGACAAAGGGTAAAGGAAAGCGCTTCCTTATATACATGATGATATGCTATAAAATCCGGCTTCGTCAGAAAATTAAATAACAAATGCTTTAATAAAAAGTATTGAACCGGATCTCCTTCAATCTTCTCTTTCCTAAAATCCGTTGACAGTTGACCGCGGATCACCTCGGGATGATGCTTTTTATACCACATGAGTCCGAAGGGGTTGAAGGACTCTATCACATAGAAGCCCTTGTAACCGGACAACAGCTCTGACACCTTCGAACAAAGCCGATCCGCCTTCCAGGGGATCTTAAGCTCGATGATAAGGGGAACCTTTCCGTCTACCAGTTCCAGAACCTCCTTTAGGGTTGGAATTCTTTCCTCGGAATGGAATAACTTATATTCCTTCAGCTCTTCATAGGTAAGTGTTGCTACCGTAACCTCCGCTTGACAGGCTCTCTTCAAATTATAATCATGAAGAACAATGGGAACCAAATCCTTGGTTAACTGCACATCAAGCTCAATTCCATAATTTTGATCCACTGCCAAGGCAAAGGCCTTCAATGAATTCTCCGGCGCATCTGCTTTATTATTATGTAATCCGCGATGCGCATAGAGCCAACCATCCATTTCCTTGATATTCTGATTGCGCTTCAGCTTCGGCATGATCGCCAGAAGATACAGCACAACAATGATAATTATTACAAACAATATATCCATTAGAAACATAACAGCCTCCAAGCTACAAGCATACTATAATGTCCTTCGTAGAGTCCACTAGTCCTCCACATCAAAGCTCTCAATTAGGTCCTTCTTTCTCATGGGCCTGGAATCGCCATGCATTACAAATAACATAGTACATAAGGACGCTATGGAGAATACAACGGCATAAGGGAATAGTGTCCGATAAGAGATATATTCCAGTAGTGCTCCCGAAACAATCGGAGTCAATATCTGTGCCGACATGGAGAAGGTGTAATACAGACCGGTATATTTACCGATATCACTGCCCTTGCACATCTCCACAACCATGGGATAGGAATTAACGTTGATTGCCGCCCAGCCTATTCCAGTAAAGGCAAATACCACATTGATTAAGGAAGAATATTCTACAAATAGAGCACCACAGAGATAGGAAGCTGTCATCATGATAATACCTGCAATAATGGTCTTCTTCCTTCCGATCCTGGTCGCAATAATTCCAATGGGGATATAGCTGAATATTGCGGCGATGGTTGCCACCAGTAAGGAGTCAGCAAAGCCACCGGCCTTCAAATTCCAGACCTGCTCCACATATCTGGAGTAAGCTGTGGTAACCGCATTATAGGCTGTAAACCATAAGAAGATGGAAGCCAGAAGAAGAATAAAGCTTCTTCGAACCTCAGCTGGCATTTTATCGTTATCGGCCGACGAATGAGATTCCTTTCTCTCCTTATCCATAGGATCTACTGCTCCTGCCTCCAGATCAATGGTAGCGGACAGCTTTTTCTCACGTATGGTAATCACCAGCAGTATCACCGCGAATACCATAATCGCTGATACGGAGAAGAATACAGCCTGATAATCCGTTCCTTCCTTAACCAGCACCTTAATCATTATCAGGGTATATACTCCACCGAAAGCACCCATTAGGTTGATAATGGAGTTTGCCTTACTTCGTAAAGGCTTCGGTGTTAAATCCGGCATCAGTGCGACGGCAGGGGATCGGTAGGAGCCCTTCGCCACCAATACGATGCCTAGAAACAAAAGAAACAAGAACATACTGCCTGCTTTATTCGCAATTGGGATAAAGGTCATCGCTATGACTGCAACAAAGGTTCCACCGACAATAAACGGAGTCCTCTTACCCATAGGGGTATCAACCTTATCGGACAGGGAACCGAATATTGGTAATAAAAACAATGCCAATACATTATCCAATGCCATTAAAACACCCGTTACCGTCTCTCCAAGTCCAAAGGTGTTTTTTAGCATTAAGGGTATAATGTTATCATACAATTGCCAGAAACAACAGATGGACATAAATGCAAGCCCTACAAAAAACGTCCGCTTATAGTTTAGTCTCATACTTCCTCCTTTTTGCCCGCTCCATCAGGCACCCCGTTTTATTTTTGATTTGTAAAAGTATATGCTCCAATTCCCACTGCAATGGTTAGATTCAAAGAATCCACATCCGGTGACTGGGGAATAAAGATACTGGTACCAACCTCAAGAAAGGAATTGTCAAGTCCTGTAGCCTCATTACCAAAGACCAGAGCGAACAGCTCCGCCTTGGGGCAATCCTTAAGAGTCAAGGTCTTCTCACCGTTTAGCATAAAGGTAAAGACCTCATGCTTCCCAAACTCCCTACGGTACTCATCAAAGCTCTCGTATTGATGAAAATTCAACCGAAAGAGAGCTCCCATTGAGGAACGAACCGTCTTCGGATGAAAGAGATCTGCGCTCGGTAAAATAATTGCAATGTCGTATATCCCAAAGCCTACCGCCGTCCGAAGGATTGTCCCTAGGTTACCCATGTTACTTGGATTCACCAGTACAATGTGGGGACGATCAGAGGACAGCTTATCCTCATATTTTTGAAACACGCCGGCCACATAGCAGTTTTCCTTATCACTAAGCTTCCCGATTAATTTATTGTTAAACTCCATGGGAAGCCCCTTCTCATCACATAGCTTTTTTAGCTTCTCCTGGTCTGTAAAGCTGGTATCCACAAGAATCCTTTTAACCATCTCCGGTCTTGCCTTAATTAGCTCGTAGGTGGGAAATGCTCCTAGGGTATAGGAATAATCCGCATCCTTTTTGTATGGCTTGATCTGATTTTGTTCTACACTGCTTCCTGCTTTTTCATTCTTCACGTAATCAACCTCCGGTACATAAATCATCCACATGTATCATTATACTTAATTCAATAACCGATAGCAAATAAATTCCCTCAATTTCACCTAGATTTATCACCTGATTGCAAGGTGCCTCCCAGAAATATGCCATGCATACAGTCAATCCTTTGGTGCAAAAGTCTTAAAAAAAGCCATCCAAGGATATCCCTCCTAATGATGTTCAGACGATTTTCGCTGAAGCTCGTATTAGGTATCCTTCCTTAGATGGCTTTTTATAAATCATTTCCAACAAACCCTATGGGTGTATTTTAATATAGTTAGTCCCTTCTCTCTCCCATGAATACAAGAGCCAACATTCCAGGCCCGGTATGAGTACCGATGATAGGACCGATCTTTGATATAATAATATCCTTAACCGTTATTCGGGATCGGATCAGCTTCTCTAATTCCTTTGCCTGTGCCAAGTCATCTCCATGACCGATAATGATTGTTTGATCCGATAAATCTCTTGCTTCTGTAGCAAGCTTATTTAGCATAAAATCAAGCTCTGCCTTTGTACCACGGATTTTTGATACCACGGTAAGCTTCCCCTCAGAGTCCGTGCTTAATACCGGTCGTATCTTAAGTGCTGTTCCCACCATTGCCTCAATCGAAGTAATTCTTCCACCGCGCTTCAGATAGAAAAGATCCT
>JAEYXC010000395.1 GCA_023428655.1 Bacillota bacterium
TACTTTGACAAAGCCTATCACCCATGGTATACTTTGTCATAAATACAGGGTAAAGGCAATGAAAAGAAGAGTACACAGCGGAGCACTTAACAGAGAACCCCGTTAAGCTGAGAAGGGGAGAGGGATAATTAACCGGCTGACCGTGTTTGGCCTGCAGAAGCTGTGGAAGATGGTCTTGGAGCTGCGCACCGAGGAGTAATCTTAGGCTGCGACGGTGCAACCGTTATATTGCAGCACTGTAGCATTTGCAGTGAAGGAGGCCTTTACTAAAATAAAGGTAAATTAAAGTGGTACCGCGGGAGCACCTCTCGTCTTTAAACAATTAAAGATGGGGGTTTTTTTATGTTCAACAAAGCAGCCAAATAATGCTAAGAGGAATGAGAAAAGCGTTAAAAAGGGAACAATAACCGGGACATAGGATGAAGAAAAGAATAAAAGAATCAGAAAGGATTGATGTAAGCATGAAAAAGCCATATTACATTACAACAGCCATCGCTTATACCTCAGGGAAGCCCCATATTGGTAACACCTATGAGATTGTATTGGCAGACAGCATTGCACGTTTTAAGAGAGCGGAAGGATATGATGTATTCTTCCAGACGGGAACGGATGAGCATGGGCAGAAAATTGAGTTAAAGGCAGCAGATGCCGGAATTACACCGAAGGAATTCGTGGATGGTATTGCAGGACAAATTAAGGATATCTGGGATCTGATGAATTGCTCCTATGATAAATTTATCCGCACCACGGATGTGGATCATGAAAAGCAGATTCAAAAGATTTTCCGTAAGTTATATGATAAAGGTGATATCTATAAAGGGCATTATGAAGGAATGTATTGTACTCCCTGTGAATCCTTCTTTACCTCCTCCCAGTTAGTGGAGGGCAAATGTCCGGATTGTGGCAGAGAGGTACAGCCAGCAAAGGAGGAGGCATATTTCCTAAAGCTTAGTAAGTATGCGGACCGTTTGATTGATCACATTAATACCCATCCGGAATTTATCCAGCCGGAAGCGAGAAAGAATGAAATGATGAACAATTTCCTTCTTCCCGGACTTCAGGATTTGTGTGTATCCCGTACCTCCTTCAAATGGGGTATTCCGGTAGATTTCGATGACAGACATGTAGTATATGTCTGGTTGGACGCACTAAGTAATTACATCACCGGCATCGGCTATGATGCAGATGGCAATCACACAGAGCAATTCGGTAAATACTGGCCGGCAGATCTTCACCTGATCGGCAAGGATATCATTCGCTTCCATACCATCTACTGGCCCATTATTCTGATGGCACTAGAGGTTGAGCTGCCTAAGCAGGTATTTGGTCATCCTTGGCTGATGCAGGGAAGTGCAGCAGATAAGATGAGTAAATCCAAGGGAAATGTTCTTTATGCGGATGATTTGGTAAAGCTCTTCGGTGTGGATGCCGTGAGATATTTTGTACTTCATGAAATGCCCTTTGATAATGATGGCGTCATCTCCTGGGAGCTTCTGGTAGAGAGAATTAATTCCGACCTAGCGAATACCTTGGGAAATCTGGTGAACCGTACTGTATCCATGTCCAATAAATACTTTGGCGGTATTGTTAACAATGGGAATGAAAAGGAGCCGGTGGATGAGGAGCTGATTGCTCTGGCACTTGAGACACCCAAGAAGGTAGTTGCCAAGATGGAGAAGCTTCGTGTGGCCGACGCCATCAGCGAGATATTCACATTATTCAAACGCTGCAATAAATATATCGACGAGACCCTTCCCTGGGCGTTGGCGAAGGATGAGGCGAAAAAAGCACGTCTTGAGACAGTGCTGTATAATCTGGTTGAGAGCATTTGCATCGGCACCAGCTTATTAGAGTCCTTCATGCCGGAGACCGCGGCTAAGATTATGGCGCAGCTGAATACAAAGATTCGCACCATGGATGAATTTGAGCGCTTTGGTCTATATGTATCCGGAACAAAGGTGACGGAGACACCGGAGATATTATTTGCAAGACTTGATTTGAAGGAGGTACTTAGCAAGGTGGAAGAGATGAAAGAAGTGATAGAGCATAATGCTGAGGGATCGGCTGAAGCAGTGGAAGAGAATAAGTCAGATGGTATTGATATCGAAGCAAAGGCCGAGATAACCTATGATGATTTTGCAAAGCTGCAATTCCAGATCGGTGAGATTATTGCCTGTGAAGAGGTTAAGAAATCGAAGAAGCTCTTATGCTCTCAGGTACGAATTGGTTCTCAGGTAAAGCAGATTGTATCCGGAATTAAAGCACATTATACACCGGAGGAGATGGTTGGGAAGAAGGTTATGGTAGTGGTTAACCTAAAGCCCGCAACCTTAGCCGGAATGCTTTCTGAAGGAATGTTGCTCTGTGCGGAGGACGCAGAGGGTAATCTGGCACTGATGATTCCGGAGAAACCGATGCCCTCGGGAGCGGAGATTCAGTAATTTGGCATAAGGCTGTAGCGGATTACTGTAACGGCAGGATATAAGTAAAGTTGAAGTAATAATATATAGAGGATATCTACATGTATTCCGACGCCCGGACATCGAATAATAAGTTCGTATCAGTACTGACACGATAAAGCATATGTCAGCTTGATACGAACTTGTTAATCCGCTATCGGTTCTGACGGAATACATCTGTAGATTATCCTCCACATATTATTACTTCTTTTTTACTGTTTTGAACTGCCGTTGGATTAGTTTTACGACAGCTTAATGCAATAATTATTGTAATCACTCACCAAGGGAACGGTTTTCCTCAGTCGTTTTTTGAGGAAGGGGTATCGATTAAGAATAAATAAGTGTATAAAAATAGCTGCCTGTAGTTGATGGATGAACGATCTCCTACAGACAGCTATATTTGGGCACTATAAAAAGAAGATTATGCTAATTCAGATACAACCTGTTTCAGGGCTGCTAAAGCATCCTCAGGAAGCTTATCAAAGCCACCCTTTTCCGTATCTCTCGACTTAACGAATTCAATTCGTTCCATCATTCTGGTCTTTAACTGAGTCTTGTATTCTTTGTCCTCTAGGTTGGGGACAAAGCCTTCCCACTCAAAAATTTCGATTTCTTCAAAGGGGCCCCATTGCTTGAAATTCGCCTTATCCTCTACAATTGCTTCAATAATTCCTAAGGTATCTGCCGGTTTCACCTTCTTACCCATGAATTCACCGGTATTGATTATGTAGCAATCAACATTCTTCTCACCTACGAGCTTCTTGAATTTCTCATAGTCATTCACTAAGGGATAGGTCCGGAATGGATTGGCGTAGGGCTCCACTACTAATGCATTAGGGTCCACACCGGGAGCAAGACGTTCCGCGGTGGTTCTCTTGGTTGCAAGCGTTGCACCCATAACGGAGGCGAGGGATGCACCCTTCAGCTTAATAACCGGAGGTAGGGTAGGATCCTTCATAATCCAGAATATGGAGTTAACCGCTTCCGGGATCTTATCCACGCGGTTGGGTGACCAGAGCTTAGACTTAATCGCACGTCCGTTGCCGTTGCGGATATCCTCTGTTACAAGAACAATCTTACCTTCATCATTTAAGGTTGCGGAGCAGTTTTGAGCGGTTAATAAATACTTATTATCCTCACAGCTTGTGGGGTAGTCCTGTGTTTTATCAAAATAGGTCGGCTCCAATGCAATGGAGGACCCGGTTTCGGTATTGATAATGAAGGCATCATCATGAAGGACGGTTACATCATATTTACCCCCATGCTTTGCATGGGTAATGGTGGATTTGCCGGAGCCGGAGAGACCGAATACGGATGCAACATAGGTCTTATTGTTACCCAGATTGTATCTCTTTTGACCACCATGGCAGGAAGCATAGCCATTACGATTCGCAATGGCCCACGCAATGGTTAGGGTACCCTTCTTGTGCTCTCCGAAATATCTCATTCCTAGAAGAGCAGCACAGTTTGTAGCTGTATCAAAATATGTTAAACCCATTGGATGCTCGGGATGCTTCCATTGGGGATTTGAGAAAATGTAGATGTCACACTCATCACCGATTGGTCTGGATTCCTTGTACATTCTCACATACTCATCGGACATATACTGGAAGTTTAACATCCAGGAGTAAAGAAGATTTTCCTCCCCCTCCGGTATCAGTAAATGAGCCTTTACCATGAATTCCGGATCCAATCCGATATAGACCTCGGCATGGTAGAGAGTAGAGTACCGTGTGTCATAAATTGCATTCATTAGCTTGGCGTTCAGGTTCACAGTGTCAACACCCGGTTCACCGGAGATTCTTCTTGCAGCGGCGGCACGGCCGGTTACAGATCCATCATTGAACAAAAGAACTTTTGCATCTTTCTCAAGACCAAAGTCCTCTCCGTGGTAAACGGGCATATCCGTAACCACTGTTCCGGGTGAGTTCTTTGCGAGCTCATAGGCTTCTCTTAACGTATTAATCTTCACAACATTGTTACCATAGAAGGCTACCTCTATGATAGAACGTGTTCTTGAAAAGCCTGGTTTGTTTGCGCCGATTTCCTCATGTTTAAAATACGCTCTTGTTGACATAATACATCCTCCTGTTCTTGAGTTGTTCTAATATTCTGGCTTATAGGAAGAATAGATAGAACTCGACTTAAAAAAATATAAATTTTGTGCCATATCAAGTATAGGACTGATAAATTTAAATGTCAACGCGTGAATGCTGTCTTTTTTCCTCTTCGTTCATCTTATTAACGATGCTTTTCAACCCAATGATCCATATAATTATCAATTACCCCAAATTGTGCAGGACCGATATCTAACAAAAACTTATGAAAATCCTTCGCTACAAAATCGTCACCCAAGGCTTTCTCCGCTTTGTTCTTTAACTCTTGAATCTCCAGATACCCCACAGCATAAGGCAGGTAAATCGCCGGTTCCTCCAGTAAGGTATCATAGATCAGCTCAGCAATGTCCGCGTCACCGATGAAATTCATTACATACTTCATAACCGTTTTTTTATTCCAGCCTTCATAATGAATACCAATATCCGCTCTGGCATACATGCACAGAATAACGATATTATTTGCACGAAGGAATTCTGCCAGATTTTTATCTATTCCGGCAAAGCGATAAGAATACATCTCCACATAGGTAGCCCAGCCCTCGTCATAGCCCATAAAGTTTAATATGCTACGAATCGGCGCCGGATTTTGGCTTCTGAAATAAACACATTGATACAAATGACCCGGATATCCTTCATGTGCCACCGTTGTATAAATCATGGATAAGGTCTTTTCGTCATTCCCGTTAATATAGATTTTATTATTTTCAAAATTATCTATGGGAGGGACCAGATACATAGCAGGGCTGAGATAATTGGACAGTGCCTCCGGAACATATTTGATTTTACAATCTACCGGGATTGCTTCCGGAAAATCCCTAGCGATATCCGTCTTTAGATCCTGCATGATTTCCTCGGGATTCGTAAGGGGAAAGGAGGTAAAGTCCACATATTTTTTTATGATATCCTTGTCGGAAAGGGTAAGAGAGGTAATATCTACAATTCCATCCCCAATGGCTGCCTCCAATAGGTCAATGATTTCCTCCATGCTTTTATCAGAACCGGTTTTATACCGAGTAAGGCTTTCATAATAGTCCTTACCCTCGGGATAAAAGTAAAGTCCGGCATCATTCGTTCCGGTGCCCAATAATTCCTTCAGTGCATCGATTAACATCTGATAAGCAGGTATTACATAATCTAGGACAATTTCCGTGTTGGCAGCAATGTAGGCTGCCTTATCCTTCTTACTTAGATTGGTATAGCTCGAGATCTTATCATCAAAGTATGTAATAAGAAAATTATTCTCCGGGTCCGATATGAAGGCTTCGCATTGAGCAATAATCCTCTTTGCGACAGTATCACTCATAAAGAGGCCATGGGCAGATTTTTCTTTTTCATACTGGACGATATCGGTAAAATAGTCATGAACCAGAGGAAGAAGACGAAGATAATCATCGATATCCTCCTTCTGATAGAAGCTGTA
>JAEYXC010000288.1 GCA_023428655.1 Bacillota bacterium
ATAAAGCTCTGATATATCATCATATTTACTTACATTAAAAGCAAAATCCTCAAGACCGGTGACATCCAAGGAATCTGCTATAAAGTAATGCGTTCGAAGCAATACCACATAATCCTCGCCTAACTCCTTCTTTAGCATATGGAGATCCAGCTTAAGAGCGAATTTATAAGCACCGTGTCCATAATACTCATCGTCCCTCCAGGTCGGAGCATAGAGTATGGTTTTCTTCCCCTCCGGAATATGTAGCTTTTTCTTGATATCAGCAGCGATCCGTGCCTTACCGGGATGGTGCATGATATCATTTCTGGGATAACCGAATTCCAGAACCTCCTTATCAAATAAAAAGGCGCGACGGAAGGTTTCTGTAGAAAAGCGGTTTGCGGAAACCAGATAATCCCAGCTTCTGGACTGCTTATAAAACTGCGCCTTATGGAGTGGAGAAGCACCCATAACCTCTTCCATATCAAATACCAGCTTCTTTAACGGTGTACCGTGCCAGGTCTCTAAAAATACAGTTCCCGGCCTTTTTTTCATCCATTCCGGCTGTCTGACATTGAAGATATTGTATTTACAGCGAGCCAAATAATAGCAATAACGAAGACTAAAACGCTTTACTCTCGTAGGTCCATACGGTATTTGAGCCTTTGAGTTTGTCACCCAGATAAATCGATATTTTCCGGGATAATACTTGCATAGGTACTCATAAATATATTTCGGACTATCGGAATAGCTCTTTCCAAAAAAGCTTTCACAGAACACCCAATTCTCACGGATTGGAAGCTTGGAGAATAGTTTATTATAAAGATAATAAGCAAAAACCCGTTTATTTTTCTTTATCTTTCTAAGCTTCTTGATGCCCAGATGTCTTGTGACAATTACCGTCGCTCTCGTCACATTGTTACTTAACAGAGCCTTCACGAGTTTCCTTCGATACTTCTTCAGTTTTTTAATTTTTTCGGGATTGACCTGAGCCACCGCATTACGCATAAGCTGGAAACGCTCCTTGCGCCATATCTCCTTTTCACAGCGGCGAAGTCTCGGTGCATAGGTTCCTGTGTAGTAGGAAATCAGCTTGTCCTCCAAGTAACTTCTTAAAGGAGTATTCTCAGTAGTATAATCCCTTGACTGTTGATATGCCTGAATGTATTCCTCAAACTTATCCTCTGTCTTGGATTGGGACAGGGCAGGATAATGGATCGGATCATTATGTTTTCTTTTTATGTATACTGCTTCCGGTACATAGGAACAAGCTTTAACCAGCTGTAAGGCTTGTACCAGGAAGGTTGAATCCGAGAAAAAGATAAAATTCTCATTGAAGCGAATGTCATTCTCATTCAAAAAGCTTCTGCGAAACAGAATACCCAACACGGATACATTACGTAATCCCTTTCTTGTCACAAAGAGAGAATGATATGCTTCTGCTATCTTCGCAAGCGCGTCAGCATCCACATTGGCAACTGCTGCCAGCTTCTCCTGAACCTTCATGATCTTCTTCTGACGTCGAGTAAGCTTAGGCGTATCCACTTCCTCGGATACTGTATTCATGATCTCCTGATCAGCCTGCTCCTGCTCCCCTTGCTCTACATCACTTGGATCTTGGTCATCGCCTGTGTTCTCATCCGCTTCAACTAGGGAAGATAGATACACGGTACGACCAAACCAGGTGGATTTCTTCTTACCATAGGTAAAGTCCGCTTTCTGTTCGTCAGCCTCACGAACCAGCATTCCTAAGGTATCACTTAAGATATAATCATCACTATCAAGGAAATAAACATACTCTCCGACTGCAGCTTCAAGTCCGGCGTTTCTGGCATTGGCTACACCACTGTAGCCTTTAAATTGCTCCTCTATCTTCATCTTACCGAATTTACGGTTTGCTAATTGTGAGTCACTTAACTCAATCACATTCAGATTCAAATCCTGATATTGATGGATCAGCTCTGTGACATCCTCCTTAACATGATCAAGAACCAGAATCGTCTCATAATTGGTCAAACCCTGATCACGGATACTTTCTAAGCAATCTCTCAGAAAGTGAATCCCCTTATGAAAGGGAACAATAATACTTAATTTCACGATAGCACCTTGCCTTTCTCAAATAGAGTACCGGAAGTTCATTTCTTCTCGGCGTAAAGCAGCCTTAGCTGTATTATATTAATTTTTTATATCAAGCCCACCGCTTGTAACTGCTGATCAATGACGCAATTTACAATGGCCGGGTATATTAATGTAATAATATTGTACTTCCTAAAAAATAGGTTTTTACATATAAAATTTTCCACAAAAAAATGCCAACAGATACCATAACCCAAACTAGGATTAAAAAGACGGAAGAATAAGAAACCTCCGAAGCATCTTGAAGACATCGTTACCCGTATAGAATAACAGATACGGTACCATGAAATAGTCATCTTGATTTTAGCAAATAATAAACTTTCCCGCAATGATTTTATTCTTCCATTGCTTTTGCCACATTTTTGCTGTAAAATTCTCTCGTATATTATAACATCAACTATGTATTTTATCACTTATTTTATAAAATGCAAGAAAAAAGGAAGGGTTTATGAAAAATCTTATCTCGTCACTAAATGCTTACATAAAAAAGGAAGCAGTCCTATGCATTGCCGGTCTTGCCGCCATCATTACCATGTTCTTTGTTCCCCCAAGTCCCCAGTATCTAACCTATATCGATTTTCGTGTTCTTGGATTATTGTTTTGTCTTATGGCCGTTGTTTCCGGCTTTAATAAAACAGGAGTATTTGTTCTTCTTTCCGAGAAGATTCTTTTACGCGTTGCCAATGTCAGATCCATTGCACTGGTATTAATCCTGCTTTGCTTTTTTTCTTCTATGTGGATCACAAACGATGTAGCATTGATTACCTTTGTGCCCTTTGCTATACTAATCCTCACCATGACCGGACACACCGAACAGCTATTACAAATCGTTGTGCTCCAGACAATTGCAGCCAATCTGGGAAGTATGTTAACTCCCGTAGGAAACCCACAGAATCTCTTTCTATATTCGGAGTATAACATAACCATTACTGATTTTATAAAAATAACCCTTCCCTATACTCTGATTTCACTGTTTTTAATATGGATTGCAACCTTATTTATCCCAAAAAAGCATATCAGTTTTACGCTTTCAAATATACAAAAAACAGACAAGCATCGGCCATATGCGATTGCATTATATAGTGGCCTATTTCTTGTCTGTCTCGCTTGTGTACTAAGATTAATCAATGATTGGATTACCTTATTGATTGTCCTGATCAGTATTCTGATTGCAGATCGTAGTATATTCAAAAAGATCGATTATTCCCTTCTTCTCACCTTTGTCTGCTTCTTTGTATTTGTCGGTAATATTTCAACGATACCAATCATCAAAGATTTTATTGCTGCACTTTTAATGGGACGGGAGTTCCTCGTATCCATTCTGGCAAGTCAGGTTATCAGTAATGTTCCGGCGGCAGTCTTACTGTCTGCCTTCACGTCTGATTATAAAGCAATGATTCTAGGTACCAATCTCGGTGGCTTAGGGACTCTGGTTGCTTCTCTGGCGAGCTTAATCTCCTATAAGCTTTATAGTAAGACAACGGGTGCTAACCCCTCAAGGTATCTGGTTATCTTTACCTTATATAACCTTGCCTTCTTACTTCTGCTGTGCATAAGCTATTCGATCATGACCTTTCAAATCTAACCGGATACCTATTTCGTAATTCTATTAACTGATCCAATTTCCTTCTTTGGTGATCTCCCATTGTCCCTTCACAAATGCAGCGGTAACTTCACTTGCACCGATGGCTCCGTCACCACCCCTCCATTTACTGACGGAGCAGGTGATCACCTCTTTTTTATCGTTATAGGACATTTCCGAGATTTCTATCAAGATACCATCCGTAAAAATCAACTTCTCCTCGTTGATTAACCCCTGATCTGCCAGCTCCTCGAAGGTACCCTCTACCACTTCAAGTCCATAGGCCTCACTGACTTTCGCAAGGATCAACTCCTTTTCGATATCGGTCAAATTAATCCAAGCAGAGGTATCAAGAGCGATCATCTTAATATCACTGTTAAGCCCAGCGTCCTCTTGAAAGATATCATCAATTAATGACAGATATCCCTCTATAAGATTGTTATGCCCCACCCTCTCTATCCTGTCTGCCGTAAGCTGAGCTGGATAGGATTCCGCAATCATTCCGTCATAGCTTATCAAAAGAATATCTCCAACTCTTAATTCCTCCGACGAAATGGATGCACCACTCTCATCGACAATCACGGTATCCCTAAGATGAACCGAAATCTTATCGGAGGATCTGACCTCATTGCTATCCGCATTCGGAGCTACTAATAAGGAATTACCACCTTCAAGCAGCTCTGCCTGAAAGGTATATATTTCTTCTGCATTACCTACCGGTGACTGATCCGTTAGGGAGGGATCCCTCGTATCGGAACCCTTCTCCTTTATTTTACAGCCTCCCAATAGGAAGACAGCAAGCATTACCATCGTCAATAACTTAATTATTGCTTTCATCGCATTCTCCCTTCAATAATTGATTTGTAGTTATAGTCAATAGACGATGTCATGCTTTAAAGCGTTCCATTTCAATACAGGTATTAATATCACTCTTCCCGCTAATCAGAACTATTTCCATAGATAAATTCTCGAAGCTTCCTTCTGGTATCGTCCCAGCTCTTAGGGACAAGAACCTCCTGTTTATAACGACCAATCTGAACCCACTCACTGTTATAGCTGTTATCCATAGGTACACGATAAGACTTTATTGCATTCTTTTCCAAGTATACAGCCTGTTGCAGATATTTATTATAAGCTTCCTTAGTGATATCTGTCTTTATATCAATGTTAGTGATAATATTATTCATAATCAATCCCAACTGAATAACATTCTTCTTACGCAGCTTCTCAAATATCTTCTCCAAAACGATTCTCTGTCTCTGGGTACGTCCGAAGTCACTGCCTTCTGTCTCCGTCGGCACCTTACGTATTCTACAATACCCCAGCACCTGATTTCCATTCATATGCTGGACACCTGCAACGACGTTGCGATAAGCAGGATTGGAGATATAATTAGTCGTTCTCAGGTATTGTGCTTCCGTT
>JAEYXC010000291.1 GCA_023428655.1 Bacillota bacterium
CTTTTTTTAGCTGAAGTGTAATATCGTCATTGGCAATAATTCCGGGAAATTCCTTCGTAATATGAAGCATTTCAATGATATAATTTTCCACGTCTACCTCACCATAATCTTTTTTATAGTAATGTACAAATCATGTTAGGGCTTCCATACTCCCTAGCAATAATTACAATTAAAAACAGAATACCAAAATATTGTAAGCCTTAATGAATGGAAAGGGGGAAAAGGTTGATGCCTTTTCCCCCGAAAATACCATTACTTACTTAAGGTTCAGGCCAATATTCAGATTCTTATATGCAGCCGCTAGGCGGCATCTGATGGCCTAAATTACTTGATTACTGTCTGGTTGTTACAGCAACCTTAGCCAGTTTCAGGTTCGTTGTAAGCTCTTCTGAAGTTGCATAACCATTGGGATCAGCAACAGTAAATGTTCTTACAGGAGCTACGGAACCATTTGCAAGAGTTGCAAATACAGCATCATAAGCAGCTTTATCAAAGGATGTAAATCTGTCAAATGCATTTGCTTTTTCATCGCCGATTACTACAGTAGGAAGACCTACACCACTATTGGAAGCGTTGAAATAGGTTTCCTTGCCAGCATAGGTTTCCCAGCTGTTACTCTTGTAGATAGAATCAAGAACTGCGATAACAGAAGCTCCAAGACCCTTTGTTGCAGAGGTGATAACGGTCTCACTGTCATATCTCTGGTCGATATCAACACCGATAACCTTAGTACCAGCTTCAGCTGCAGCAGCCATAACGCTCTTACCTACAGAACCGCCACAAGCGAAAATAACCTGAGTGCCTTCCTGGTACATGGTCTTAGCGGTAGCCTTGTTGGTATCTGTCTCAGCGAAGTCGCCGGTATAATGATAAGTTACAGTAACGGAACCATCTGCTAAGCCAAGCTCAGCAGCAGCTGCTTCAGCACCCTGAAGGAAGCCATATCCGAATGCCTGAACTGCAGGAACTGCCATACCACCCATGAAACCAAGCTTTGTGTTGCCATCCTTCACTGCAGCATAGCCTGCAAGGTAACCGGACTGCTCTTCTGCATACTTAACACTTGCTACATTATTCTTAATTGTAAAATCAGAATAGTCTGCAGTATGAGGTGCACCATCAAGAAGAATGAACTTAACCTCGGGATACTTTGTCTGAGCTTCGTAAATCGGAACTTCGAATAAGAAACCAGGAGTTACGATAACCTTTGCGCCACTGGAAACTGCATTATCAATGGATGCAAGGTAGCCTGCATCGGATGCCTCCTCGGGCTTAATGTACTGATGTGTAATCTTATTTGCTGTTGCAAATTCTACTACACCCTCCCATGAACCTTGGTTGAAGGATTTGTCATCGATGTTACCCTTATCTGTAATAAGAGCGATTTCATAACCCTCTGTTTTGCTTCCGCATGCTGCTAAAGCAAATACCATTACTAAAACTAATAATGCTGATAAAACTTTTTTCATAAATCTGTCCTCCCTGTTTTAGTTGTAATTATTTAATTTGTCAGAAATTCACGTTACTATAACGAAAATTTCCGAATAAAACACTACAGAAGAATAATACCATAAATGGACAAATTATTCAAGAGCGACGAACTACCAAAAATATTTTTAATTTATTATGTGGTTTTTAAACTCTTGATAATTATTGTCCCTAATATTCCGATTAAAGCTCCCATAATCACACCGAATAACAGTAAAAACGGCAAATAATAAATCATATCGATACTATGAACTACAAACATCGCAACGACTATCTGACCAATATTATGCGCAATTCCTCCGATTATACTTACACCGATCATACTGAATATTTTTAATTTTTGAAAAATAACCATAAGGAGCCAGCTAAGTAATCCACCAACCAGACTGAACATCATGGTAGAGGCATTTCCAAAGGTAAATCCGACCAATATAATTCGAATGATGGATAAAACAAAGGCTTCCTTCACACCCATTTTATAAAGAGCCGTGATTACTACCAGATTCGCCAATCCAAGCTTAATACCGGGTATTGCAATGGCTAACGGAAATAAGCTTTCAATATAACTTAAGATAAAAGCAAGAGCTACTAACAACCCATAGGTTGCCACTTTTTTTGATTTCATTTATTTCTCCTTTATCATTCAAGGGTCTGTGCTTTCCTGATGCAGCTGATTTTCAATAGTGATTAATTAGCAACCGCATCCACATCACTTTCCTTTGCATCGGTTATCTCGAGAACCACTTTATTCGGAAGACATACGATCGTATCATTATTATACTGGATGCTTCGATGGTTCACGCATAGCTTGTCCGGACAACTGGCATCCACCATATCCACAATACCCTCCTTTATGTCGAAGGTATTATAGCTGCCATCCTTCAATTCAACGGTATAGGAGATATCTTTATTCAGATATAGGGTGTCATATACCTCTCCTCCAACAGTGATGATCACCTTGCTGCCCTCTTCCTTCGTCAGATTCATAAACACGATGACCGAAAGTGATAGAATTACTATCGCACCGATCAAAATTAAATCATTCTTTTTAATCATAACTCTCCATTCTATTCGAGAAAACAAACATCAAATATCTAATAAGGCGGGTCTTTACATACATGATAATTATATATGAACCAAGGCTTCTGTCAAGAAAAAAGTCGTTGTAATCGTTCTAATTCCATCGATTTGATAACCACTTTATCACATTTGGCTCCTTGACAGCTAAAAGGTAATTTCTTACAATGAAAAATAAAACAGAAAGGCTTGTATTATGATTAGCTCCGAATTCAAGAAACTTAATTATCATATCCTACGCTTCATTCTTATGACCTGCGTATTATCCTTTTTTCTCATTAGCTGTAGCAATAATAAGACCTCTGAGGAAGTCCTCCCTTCTACAAAGTCGGCCTTTCTCTCAAAGACAGCTTTTTTATTAAACACTTTAGTAACCATCCAACTCTATGACAAACAAGAAATGTCTCTGATCGACGGCTCCTTTGATCTGATTCGAAACTACGAGGGTATTTACTCACGCACATTGGAAACCAGTGAACTATATCTACTGAACCACGGACTGGTTCCATCCCTGCCCAATAAACCGTTGACCTATAAGATATCGGAGGAAATGGCCCGTATTCTTACTGCTGCACTATTCTACTCCGAACAATCAAAGGGTGCCTTTGATTTGACGGTTGCACCAATCACCTCCTTATGGGATTTTCAAGCCTCTCCGCCCGCTCTACCCGACAAGGATAAGCTAGAAAAGGCCTTGACCTTAATCAATTATAAAAATCTTCAATTATCAGGTACCGAGCTTACCTATCTTAAGGAAGGAATTGGGATTGATCTAGGCGCTATCGCAAAAGGATATATTGCGGATAGAGTTAAGGAATATCTTCTTTCCCACGGGGTTAAAAGCGCCTTAATCAACCTTGGTGGGAATCTCCTATGTATTGGCAGCAAACCGGGTAATAAACCCTTTCATATCGGGATACAAAAGCCCTATGCGGATCGGAATGAAACCATTGCAACGATGGAGATTACGGATCAATCCGTCGTATCCTCCGGTGTATATGAACGATTTTTCGAGCTCGAGGGCAGGACCTATCATCATATTCTAGACCCTGCCACCGGCTACCCTTATGATAACGGGCTTATCTCTGTAACTATTATTTCAGATCAATCAGTGGACGGAGATGGTCTTTCTACCAGTTGTTTTGCCCTTGGATTAGAGGAAGGCTTACGCTTCATCGAAAAAATTCCGAATACCTATGCTGTATTTATCACAGAGGATTATAAGCTCCATTATTCCTCAGGCTTTGAATCAGCAATCCCTATTCTTCCTTAAGGGCAAAAAACAAAAAAGTGCAAGGAATCGCCTATATCCTGTGGTTCCCTGCACTTATTTTTATATAATCGTATGCTCTTGCGGCATAACGTATGGTACTACTTATTCCTTAAAGCTTCTCCAGACTATCGGATAACAAATCCAGCCAGTCGCCCTCATATAATTCAATCATTCCACGATCACAGGCAGCAGCCAGCTTTGAATTGATCGGAAGCTTTGCAATTACATCTATATTATGCTTTGCAGCGATTTCCTCTATATGACTCTCACCATAAATACGATGCTGCTTTTCACAATCAGGACAAACAAAATAGGACATATTCTCAACCAGACCGATGATCGGAATATTCATCATCTGTGCCATCTTAACGGCTTTTCCGACGATCATGGACACCAGCTCCTGCGGGGAAGTTACAATGATGATACCATCAACCGGTAAGGACTGAAATACAGTCAGCGGAACATCTCCGGTTCCCGGAGGCATATCCACGAACATAAAATCCACATCATTCCAGATCACATCGGACCAGAACTGCTTCACGGTTCCAGCAATGACAGGCCCCCTCCAGACAACAGGATCGGTTTCATTTGCTAAAAGTAAGTTTATGGACATAACCTCAATTCCACTGTTTGTCTTAACCGGGTATATCCCTAGCTCAGTGCCAACCGCCTTCTCCTTAATCCCGAAGGCTTTCGGAATAGAAGGACCGGTAATATCTGCATCCAGAATAGCGGTTTGATAGCCTTTTCTATTCATATTCACGGAAAGCAACGATGTCACTAACGATTTTCCAACACCACCCTTGCCACTGACAATACCAATCACTTTTTTAATATTGCTGAGCTCATGGGCCTCAACGGAGAAATCATTCTTCGGCTTTTGCTCCGAGCATTTTGATGCGCAGCTATTGCAATTGTTGTTACATTCACTCATCTTCTAACACCCTTTCTAACTAATTTACATTTCTAGAACATTCCATTCGCTATGTAATTATACGCCGAAATGAAAAGATGTCAATCACTAAATCCTTTAACATGCGAAGCCATTCCTGAATATGATGATATATAACAATAGGAAAGGAGCTGATAATATGCAGAT
>JAEYXC010000428.1 GCA_023428655.1 Bacillota bacterium
GACTTTCTTCAGACCGGATTGTTGCAGGAACATATATGGCTGCGGTTGCCGCTACCGGTGGGGATGTAGTATTTACCGGTACACCGATCAGTCATCTGGAATCGACCCTTAGGGTATTAAAGCGAGTTGGCTGCAAAATCGACAGTGAGGAAGATAGAGTAACCATTCGCCAAACAGGAAGAATTCTTCCCATTGAAGTACTGAAGACACAGCCTTATCCGGGCTTCCCTACCGATATGCAGTCTCAGCTACTGACAGTACTGAGCTTGGCTGACGGGAGAAGTACCATTGTAGAAGGGATATTCGAGTCACGTTTTCAGAATATCACCGAACTTCTGAAAATGGGTGCACAAATCACCTTGGATACGAAAGAAAATAAGGCAATCATCACAGGAGTAAAGCAATTAAAGGGTGCAGTAGTAGAGGCTCATGACCTACGCGGTGGAGCAGCGCTGGTGATCGCAGGAATGGCAGCCAGTGGAGTAACGATTGTTCGTGATGCTACCAGCATTGAACGAGGATATGAGGATATCTGCAGAGATTTAGCGTCCATCGGTGCGCAGATACGATATTGTAGTGAAAACGCAGCAGGATGAGAACAGGATATAGGAGTTAAAGAATGAACCGAATGAAATCCAGGAATTCGAATAATGTACTGATTAGGATAACGAAGAGATTGCTTCTTATTCTTCTTATCCTAGGTATTCCGAGTATCCTGTTCATTAGTACCTTCTATATTAAGAAGATTGAGGTTGTTGGTACCAGAAGATATACATCGGAGCAGATTACCGATGTACTACTTCAGACAAAACTGGATTCTAATTCGCTTTATCTATTCTTAAAGCATCAATATTTCGTGGATATAAGACTTCCCTTCGTAGAGAAAATTGATGTTAAAATGACGGATACCCACACCATAACAGCATATGTATATGAGAAAATGGTTGCTGGATGTGTTGAGTTTATGGGAGAGTACATGTATTTTGATAAGGATGGCATCATGGTGGAAAGCTCCTCGAAGCGATTGGAGGATATACCGGTGATTAAAGGCTTGAAGTTTAACAAGATTATGCTTGGTGAAAAGCTGGAGGTACAAAAGGATGAACTCTTCGATGTCATAATAAACCTGACTCAATTAATTCAGAAGTATGAAATTGATGTGGATCGGATCACCTTTAGCAGCAATTATGAGGTGACTATGGACTGTGATGATATCCGAGTATTGCTTGGGAAAAAAAGTACATATGATGAAGCTCTTTCTGAGCTGAAAAACATCTTAAAAGAAGCCAAAGGCATGGATATTACACTGGATATGAGAAATTATGTAAAAGGAACACAAACCATTATTGGAAAACAAAAAAATCCGACAGAATAGATAAAAAAGACTTAAATAAATTATAATTTTTAAAAATTATGCTTGATTATTTGGGAATTTAAAGATAATATATAAAGTAGGATTATGGGACACCATAGTTAGTATGTGAGTGAGATTTTATCCCATTATCATGTGGTTTTGGAAGAAAATTGGAATGATATTATGAGGGATTGATTAGTCAAATCGATAGAAAGAATACGATGAAGGAGGAATTGACCTTGCTTGAGATAAGAACAAATGAGGCGGATACCACTGCAAAAATACTTGTAATCGGAGTAGGAGGTGCGGGTAATAACGCCGTTAATCGAATGATAGAAGAAAATATTCTGGGTGTTGAATTTGTTTGTGTAAACACGGACAAGCAGCATCTAAAAAATTGCAAGGCTCCATTATGCATTCAAATTGGCGAAAAATTGACAAAGGGATTGGGCGCTGGAGCACAGCCGGAGATTGGTCAGAAGGCTGCTGAAGAGAGCAAGGAACAATTAATGGAGATTATAAAAGGCTCTGATATGGTATTTGTAACCTGTGGAATGGGTGGTGGTACCGGTACCGGTGCAGCTCCTGTGGTTGCTCAGATAGCAAAGGATTTGGGGATTTTAACGGTTGGTATTGTCACAAAGCCCTTTCGGTTTGAGGCAAAGACCCGTATGACCAATGCTATTTCCGGTATTGACCGATTAAAAGAGCATGTTGACACCTTGATCGTAATTCCGAATGATAAATTGTTGGAGATTGTTGATCGTAGAACTACGATGCCGGACGCTTTACGCAAGGCAGATGAAGTATTGCAGCAGGGTGTTCAGGGAATCACGGATCTAATTAATGTTCCGGGATTGATTAACCTTGACTTTGCCGATGTTCAGACTGTTATGAAGGATAAAGGGGTAGCACATATCGGTATCGGTATGGGCGTTGGTGATGATAAATGTATTGATGCTGTTAAACAGGCGATTACCAGTCCTCTTCTTGAGACAACAATACAGGGGGCATCCCATGTGATTATTAATATTTCCGGTGATATCAGCTTGATTGAAGCTAATGAAGCTGCAACCATGGTACAGGAATTAGCAGGTGATTCCGCCAATATCATCTTTGGTGCTATGTTTGATGATGTGAATCCGGATACAGCAACGATTACGGTAATCGCTACTGGTTTGGATGGAAGAAATAAGGAGATGGTAAAGACTCCGGACTTTCTTAGACATCACACCTCGAATGTGGGTGGTATGAAAACTACCTCATCAAAGCCGGAGTTTAGCTTAAACCGCTCTTTTAGCGCAAGTTCAAACTATAGCGGTTCAAGCCAGAGTTATTCTGCGCAGACAAGCTATCAGACAGATCCGAACAGACGTCCGGTGAGTCAGCCGGCTAAAGCGCCTACCAATATGAACACGGATCCGAGTGGTATCAAGATACCGGAGTTCCTACAGAAGAACCGCCATAACAAATAACTAGAAAAAGATCCATACACTGGCTTCACTGTGTTATAGTTATAATGGTTGATTTGCGAAGTATCGTTAACTGCTTATAAGGACAAGCCAAAATTTAAGTCGAATTTCTTGCAGCTTGGCCAAGGGAATACTAGAATTATCTTTATACATAAGAGATTTAGGCTGTCAGATTATTTTATAATAAATAATCTGACAGCCTTTTTTGCGTTTATATTGCTGATCCCTTCTAAAAATGTAAAAATAAGTAAATGAAAACTGCTAATTTTAAACCAAGAACTGACAAAAAATGGAAAGCAAACAAGTTATAATCGGTTATGTACATTAAGGCACAGTATCATACCCATGGATCTCATTCAGAACAGGTTCTATGACCGGTTAAGCTTATTCTGAATGGACATATTACTAGGATGCTGAGCGAATTTTTGGAGGTGAATTTTGTATCTTGAGATTTATCCGGACATCGTATTTATCCTTAATTTCGGTATCGATATTATTTTGCTCCTCCTTGTCAAGCTAGTCAATCGCAAAAAAAGCAGTTTGCTTCGGATGTGCTTAGCTGCAACCATAGGAGGATGCTCCGCCGTTTTGATCAGCCTGATACCCTGGGTGAATTCCATGACTCACCTTCTGCCGTCCCTATCCTTAATTAAGGCTCTTGGGATCCTGCTTAAGCTGATCGCAATACCTCTGATGCTACTGGTCGCCTTTGGCAAAATGAAATGGACTGATTTGCTAAAGCAAGGAATATGCTTTTGCTTCATTACCTATTTTGTGGGTGGATTCATGAATTCGATTTATTATAACACTGAGCTAAGGTTAAAATTGTTGGTATTGGGAGATGGAATTATGTTAAGTAATATAACTGCAGGTTTTGTTGCACTTGCTATGATGGTGGCCGTCCTGTTGGCAATTGGACTGTTGTTTGTTTGGCGACTGTATCGACAAAAGGCGAAGGATATATATGATATTGAATTGACTCTGGAGGGGCGGAGTATTCAATCAAAAGGATTGTTTGATACAGGGAATTGTCTATATGATCCGCTGTATCATAAGCCGGTTATTGTATTAGAGCGTTCCGTCATGGAGAAACTTTTATCGAAGGATTTTCTTGATGAGTTTGAGAAAACGAAGAATTATCTTTCGGGAGTTGGGCAGGAGGAACAGATGGCTGCATCCATGGAGCAATCGGAGACAGCGAATAAAATATTACGACGGCTTCGGATTATTCCATATTCGTCCATTGGTAAAGAACAGGGTATGATGTTTGGATTGATGCTGGATCAATTAGTTATACATACGGGGAAGGAGACTGTCTATTGTAATAAGATAACGGCAGCTATTTCAGAGAATCACCTGTCCCCAAGCGAGGAGTATCATGTGATTTTACATAAAGAGCTTTTGTACACTTAGCACGTAATCATAAAGATAAATATGGGAGGTTTATTATGCTTTTAAAGTTATCGATACAGAACAAATTTCAATTTCGGATGATCCCGGACATACGAACAATATTATTTGGGCATAAAGGTGAAATCCATTACATTGGCGGTGCTGAGGTATTACCTCCGCCATTGGATCCGGCCAGGGAAGCAGAAGTGATTAATGAGCTGGGAACGGAGCGTGACGGTGAGATGAAATCAATCCTTGTCGAGCATAATCTCCGGCTCGTAGTATACATAGCTAAAAAGTTTGATAATACCGGGGTTGGAGTTGAGGATTTGATCTCTATCGGTACCATAGGGCTGATTAAGGCAATTAATACCTTTAATCCCGATAAAAATATTAAGCTTGCCACTTATGCTTCACGGTGTATCGAGAATGAGATATTGATGTATCTGCGAAGAAATAATAAAACAAAGCTTGAGGTGTCCATTGATGAGCCTTTGAATGTCGATTGGGATGGCAATGAGCTGCTCTTGTCGGATATCCTTGGAACCGAAGAGGATGTTATTTACCGAAATATTGAAGAAGAAGTGGATCGTAAGCTGTTACGAAGGGCCTTGTCAAAGCTATCGGATCGGGAACGAATCATTGTGGACCTCCGTTTTGGCTTAAATACGGATGACGGGATAGAACGTACCCAAAAAGAGGTAGCAGATCTACTTGGAATCTCCCAATCCTATATATCAAGGTTAGAAAAGAAAATTATCAAGCGGCTCAAAAAGGAGATGGTTCGTTTCGAATAGAGAGTTGGTAATTATTTCTTTTCACTTATCCGTATAAACCAGAGCGAAAACGTGAATCATTTTATAGAAAAAATGAATGATTCGGAGGTTTCGATATGGCTCTTTATAAGGTTGAGATATGCGGTGTTAATACATCTAAATTGCCATTGCTAAAAAACAATGAAAAGGAAGAATTGTTTCAGAAAATATTAAATGGCGATAAGGAGGCAAGAGAGCTCTATATTAAAGGCAATCTTCGATTAGTCCTTTCAATAATCCAGAGATTTTCAGGGAGCAATGAAAATGTTGATGATTTATTTCAAATAGGCTGTATCGGACTAATGAAGGCCATCGATAATTTTGATATAACACAGAATGTAAAATTCTCCACCTATGCTGTCCCGATGATTATCGGAGAAATAAGAAGATATCTTAGGGACAATAATGCAATTCGGGTTAGCCGATCTCTTCGTGATACTGCATATAAGGCAATCTATGCGAAGGAGGCTTTAGTAAAGCGCAATGAAAAGGAGCCGACCATCAGTGAAATCGCTGCTGAAATAGGGATAAGCAAAGAAGATATTGTCTATGCACTGGATGCGATACAGAGCCCTGTTTCACTGTATGATCCGGTCTATGTAGAAGGCGGTGATGCTTTGTATATCATGGATCAGGTCAGTGATAAGAAGAACAAGGAGGAGAATTGGATTGAAGAGATTTCTCTTAAGGAAGCCATGGATAAGCTTTCCGCAAGAGAGCACAATATCATTAAGCTCCGGTTCTTTGAAGGAAAGACACAGATGGAGGTAGCAAAGGAAATCAACATCTCTCAGGCTCAGGTAAGCAGATTAGAGAAGTCAGCTTTAAAAAACATGAGAAACTATCTAATATCATAGGAGGGTAATCATTTCATCCTTGGATGAATTGATTCATATAGAGTAAGGGTAGGGGCAGACGTCCGTTGGGAGGTCTGCTTTTATCTTGCGCTGGAGAAGAAATACATACCAAATTATCACAGTTTTATGATAAAAAGCCATGACGGGAAAGTGATATTTGTCAGATATGTGAATTGCTAAATTTGTCATAATATGATAGATTAATAGTAAGTATTTACTATTGATTAATAGTGATTACAAATATCGCAGGGGGATTACGAATGAAATTATTAGGTTTTATCTTTGACCATTCCAATCAGGTCATAGAGGCTTATATCTGGTATCGATTGATGACAAATATGCTGGAACGAAAATACAGCAAAAGGATATATGCAATCGCAGCCTCTTTAATATTGGTCTTATTATTTATCAAAGGTATTGTATTCGATCTTCCTTTCATGGAGAATCTGAGAGGCTATGGAAGCTTTATCATCATTCTTTATACACTGATTGCTGCCATATTGTTATTCAAGGGTCCTTTGTTTGAGAAGCTGATTTGGTGGGGTGTGTTCTATATTGGATTGCTCATTATGGAGCTCATAACCATAAGCTTCATGACCTTAGTGCTGAAGATTTCAATTAATGAAATCCAAACAAATGAAATAATCAACAATACGGCAACTATTGTTACGAAGGTAATTACCCTGATTCTATTTGAACTATTTATCAGGCGAAGAAGAGCAAAGCTACACATTAAGGAATCGGCACATCAAAACCTGAGTATCTTGGTTGTGTCCAATGTTGTTTTGGTGATTGGCAGTGTTATCGTTTTCTTTAATGTGAATAATGTTAGAATTGATATGGACTCCATCATTCATTTTTTGTTCGGGGTTGTTTTAATTATTGAGATCATATCCTTTCTGTTGGTATTCAAAATGGATCGGGAATCGCGAAAGGAACTCCAGACCCAGTTAAAGCTCCAACAGATTGAATTAGAGCTGAAGCAGAATAATGATATGATTGGTATTACGGACAATCTGAGAAAATTAAGACACGATATGAATAACCATATCGGGTTAATTCGAAGTATGGTAGAAGAGCGGAAATACGATGCTTTAAAGGAATATGTGGATGATTTATATGGAGACGTAGCAAAAGCCAATGATATTATTGTTGTTGAAAATAAGGCTCTCTCCGTATTGTTAAATGCAAAGAAGGAGAAAGCAAAGGAGCTTGATATCGAATTTCAAAGCTTTATAGCAGCTGCAGATATTACGATGCAGGATCGCGATATTTGTGCTCTGTTCGGCAATATTTTGGATAATGCAATTGAGGCCGCTGAAAAGTCTATGACAAAGAGGTTTATTGATTTTACGATACAAAGGACGAATGTTGGTTGTATCATACAATGTGAGAATTCCATTGGTCAAAAACCGGTAATCAGCAAGGGCAAATTTGTATCCTCAAAGCGGAATAATCATCTTCATGGAATCGGAACAGAAAACATCAAAGATATCGTTGCAAAATATAAAGGTGAGGTTCATTTTGATTACGATGATGAGGTCTTTAATCTCCGTATTGTTATGCCAATATAATAATGTCTGTAATTAATTCGAACTTGGACAGTGAGGGATATTATGAGGTTAAACATTGCTGTTTGTGAGGATGAGAGCATATCGCTAAAGATTAACTGT
The DNA here is from genome assembly GCA_023428655.1 of Bacillota bacterium. Classification (GTDB taxonomy): domain Bacteria; phylum Bacillota; class Clostridia; order Lachnospirales; family Lachnospiraceae; genus Mobilitalea. The sequence goes on from JAEYXC010000428.1 coordinate 7,564, forward strand.
ACCTATATAGAAGAATTGTCTAGAAAGTATAGAATTAACGCGAATATTGTTGGCTTTACCAGTGGTGAGGCCATCCTTGAATATGCGAAAAAGGAAGAAATTGATATTGTATTTATGGATATTGATATGAAGGGTTTGAATGGAATTCAGACGGCATCCATGATGCTAAAGAAAAACCCAAGGTTAATCACGATATTTATTACGGGACATAAGGAATTTGCATATGATGCATTTAATGTGGAGGCCTTTAGCTTTATTATAAAACCCATTGATCCGGAACGGTTGGAGAGGATTTTTAAAAAAGCGGTGCTTCAAGTAAATGATCTTACATACCGAAAACAACGGGCTTCCTTCATTATTACAGAGGACAATCTGAAAAAGAAAATCAATCAAGCCAGTATTGTGTATATTGAACGCATTGATACACAAAGTGTTATCGTAACAAAATCCTCAAAGCATTATGTGTACGAAACCATTACCTCTCTGAGTGAGCGGCTGGAGGGTAATTTTATTCGTATCAATCAAGGAATTATTGTCAATCTGGAGGAGATAGCGCAGCTAAAGAAGAATGAGCTGCTTCTGAAATCCGGAGAGGAATTTCCCATAGGTCGAACCTATGCAAAGGAAGTGAAAAGAAGATATCTTGAATATCCACAGAGCTAGCTATGAAATAGTATTGTACTGGTACTAATTACCTTCTTTCTTTTTATGAGGTCTATGCTTATGATATATAAAAGGATTGCTGACCGAATTATCAATAATGTAGCAAATAATTATCCGATCAATATGGAGTATAGGGATGTTTACGTTTATTCCTTAGAACGTTATCTATCCAACATATTTAATTTGATTTTTTTTGGTATCGTAGCGCTTATCCTTCGCATTCCTTTGGAGACAATTGTATTTGTGGTGTTTTATGGCCCGCTTCGAAAATATGCCGGCGGTATCCATATGAAATCCAGGGGACTATGTCTTGTTCTATCAGTAAGCATACTGGTAGCAATAATCTGGTTATCGCAGGTTGTAGCCTTATTATCCTATTGGAGAGCGATAGCGTATGTACTCCTGATTATCACTTGCATCCTTGTTTTTCGATTGGCTCCGGTTGACTCACCCAGGCGAAGATTATCCGAGCAAAACAGGAGGATTTTTCGCACAAGATCCAGATGGATTATCATTATGGAAGTTATTATTATAGTTGCTGCAAGTCTCGCAGTTGACAAATGGAACAGTTATATCATTCTGGGTACCTTCGCGGTATTTCTTGAGGGTATTTTCTTAATACCAAAGCCTTTGGCTTCATGACAACTGATTAATAGTAAGTAAAAATTATGGAGGTATATCATGAAAAAAGTGAATGAAAAGACGAAGCTTTCCTCAATACTAAGCAAAAAAGTTTTATCATCCTCAATGACCTCATTAGAGATTGGGCTGGACGAATGTATCCTGATTTTACATGAACCTGAACAACCGAAGAAGCTGAAAGAAGTTGACCTGAAGCAGTTAAGTAAGGAGCTTCGTTCGTAAAGTGCTGCAATGAATTGACTGAATTGCAAGAGGCAATCGCATGAAATGATATGATACCTGTCAGTAGACAGGTGGAATGTCAATATGTGCGGTTGCCTCTTTTTGCGCATTAGGAATTATTCACATGATATTCCTCCTACCTATTAGGTAGAGATATCAATTAGGCTAATGTTTTGAAGGATTAAGGTGAGTGGACAAGCTAAATCAGCGTATTAATGTAAAATAATCATGAAAATAAGCAGAATTATAAAGAATTGTGAATTCTTTCACAGTATTTATGTAGAATAATTAATAAAAAGCTTCATATACTAAGGTTTCATTGAGTTTTATGTTAGTCCAAGTTAATATTACTATATCATAAAACCTTAGCCATAGGAGATAATTAGTGCTTAATATTAGAGTGAATAATATGTTAAAACATCCCCATGAGCGAAAGGGTATCTCAATGGATATTGATAATTGTACCTTAGCTGGAATATATGGTGATAAAAAGGATGATTTTATCTCCCTATTATCCGGTTTGGGAGAGT
>JAEYXC010000441.1 GCA_023428655.1 Bacillota bacterium
GGTAAGGATAGGAAGCCATGTAATGCATCCTTCATTCGGTATACCTCCACCTGGTTACCGAATTCATGAAGCTTTTTGCCATAAGCCTCTCCTTCATCCCGAAGTGGATCATATTCCGCTGTGATAATCAGAGTTCTTGGCTGATTTGATAAATCTCCCGCTGCCATTGGAGCTAGATATGGATTCTTTAGATCCTCATCACTACTTCGATAAAGATCCATATAATCACAGATTCGCTTGGAGGTTAGTAGAAAATCCGTTCCATAATCAATTACGGATAAATAGGGCGAGGACTCACTATGATCGCTGTCTGTGGAGGGATACAGAAGAATCTGTCTGGCCGGTACAAAGAAGCCTCTGTCCCGTGCCATTAAGGATACCACTGCAGCAAGATTTCCTCCCGCACTGTCTCCGATCAAGGTAATATCCTCCGGCTTCACATCAAAGAGCTCCGCATTCATGTAGATTTCTTTCGTTACCGCATAGCAATCCTCCGGAGCCGTAGGGAACCGAAACTCCGGCGCAAGTCTATAATCCACAGAGATCACCACATGACCGGTCTGCTTTGCCATATGGGAGCAGATATTGGTATAGGTATCAATGTTACCCACTACCCACCCTCCTCCATGAAAGAAGATCAACAGCTTTTTCAGAGCATACTGCTTCGAGGGTAAAAAAATTCTTACCGGAATCTCATAATCACCGATCGATACCTTATGATCCCACATCTCGTATAGCGGCTTGATTACCGGATGTGCAGCGGTCTTTAACTGCCTCTGTAGCTTATAGGTCTTTTTTAGATCTAATTCCGGATAAGACAAAGCACGTAACGCCATTCTCATCGCTTTATTAATTGCCATAGGTCCCTCCGTACTAATTATAAAACAGCCAAAAAATAACACCGTCTCTGCACTTTCATTCTACTCAAGATACCTTTAAAAGTCAAATAAATCCGTTGATCATGAAATGGGAAAGCTATGTAAAGCAAAGTAAAAGGAAGGATTCATTCTTCTTATCCCGATATACTACATGAAAGTTTTTATCATTTGACATTTCCATTTCCTCCAAAAAGTATTATAATATCGAAAAATGGAGGTGTTATGATGTATTATAAACAATATGGTGATACGGATAGGAAGGTTTCTGCCATCGGTATGGGGACCATGAGATATGACGAAGCGGACGTGAAGGCCGGAAATTTAGCAAAATGCGCTGAGGTGGTATTGTATGCTCATGAAAAGGGGATTAACTTTTTTGACTCTGCACCCTTTTATTGCAGTGATAAGAGTGAGGAAATTACCGGAATGGCATTGTCCCAGCTACCCAGAGACAGCTTCTATATCTCTTCTAAGGTTAATCTAGGTACCCTGGACGGTAAATTCTCGCCGGAGGCCTTCCGTCAGAGGTTGGAAACCTCTTTAAGAAGACTTAAGGTGGATTATCTTGATTTTTATTATTTATGGTGTATGTTGGATCTGGAGTCCTTTCATAAGCAGTTTGATTTGATGTATCGTTCCTTTGAACAGGCAAAGTCAGAGGGACTGATCAAAAACATTACCTTTTCCTCCCATATGCAGGGCGACCAGCTGGAGGAGGTCGTGAATACCAACGCCTTTCAGGGTATGTTAATTGGATACAACGCGTTGAATTACCGCTTCCGTCAGGCCGGGATCAGTGCAGCCCATAAGAAGGGAATGGGTATTGTCGTTATGAATCCACTGGGCGGAGGTCTTATCCCCAATAACCCTAAGGTATTTGAATATCTGACGGAAGGCACGGACTTGAATGTTGCTCAGGCAGCATTACGCTTTGTTGCTTCTCATAAGGAGATATCCGTAGCCTTATGTGGCTGTACCACTAAGGAGCATGTGGATGATGCCGTCAAATCAATCGAGAATCTGGTTGAACGACCTGCAAGTGAGATCTATCAGGAATACGAGACAAAGGGTATGGCTTTGAATAATCTGTGCACCGGCTGTGGTTATTGTAAGCACTGTCCTGTGGACATTGATATACCGAAGTTCATGGATGCCTATAATGAGAAAATTCTAGGTAATAACATGGCTAATCGCCTGCAATTCCATTGGCGTGTCTCAAGTAAGCAGGCGAACGACTGTATCAAATGCGGTCAGTGTGAGACCTTATGCACCCAACATCTTCCGATTATCGAACGCCTAGAGGAGATTGCAGCCATCAACTAATTATCCGCATAGCAATGGAAGGAAGATGCATCTCCTTCCCATTCCATTCCCACCATTATTATGAATACCATAACCTAGGAATATATGAATGAATTTATAATAGAGGAAAAGCCAACTTTTGCAAGTTGGCTTTTGGGGAGGGAGGAGATTTATGAAAAATTTCTATGTTAAGTGGTAATTAACGAATAAATGATAAACTAATTGTCTAGCTTATATTGTAAGTATAATGTCTAATTATGGAGAAGGTATTAACGATTCGTGAACATTTTAAAAACATTTCTTCATATTCTAATGAAATCCCGCTCACCACACTGAACCAGCTAATAACCGAGGTGGTAAACAAATGACCGTTTTCCGCCTTAAAAGTAGTACAGATTTTCATAAAAGCCTCAGTTTTCGCTTGCAAATTCAAGAATATACGATACAATAGAAATGGTTATTCTTTATAAATCGGATATTTCCAGGAGGTTATACATGATACAGGCTAGTAATGTAACTTTAAGATTAGGAAAGCGTGCATTGTTCGAGGATGTAAACATTAAGTTTACCGAGGGCAACTGCTACGGCTTAATCGGTGCCAACGGTGCCGGTAAGTCAACCTTTCTCAAGATATTAAATGGGCAGATAGAGCCCAGTAAAGGTGAGATTATCATCACCCCCGGACAAAGATTATCCTTCTTACAGCAGGATCACTTCAAATATGATGCAAATCAGGTACTTGACACCGTAATCATGGGTAACAAACGCCTTTATGAGATTATGAAGGAAAAGGAAGTTATCTATGCGA
>JAEYXC010000077.1 GCA_023428655.1 Bacillota bacterium
GTCAATTTTCCTATGTCTGTGAAAATTATAACATGTTTTTCCAAAAGTGACAACTATTTCCTTTGGGATTAGTCCTCTGAAAATCTCGATAGATATAATATGGCAAAATAACCTGATACAAAGGTAATTATTGAGATAATCACAGCAGTTACCCACCAGGAAGCTTGGGGGGCAGCTGGAATTGCGGGTATAATCTTATCACGGAAAATCTCTGAGGTTGATCCCAGAACAAAGCCAATAATCATACAATAGGTCTGATGCGGGAACTTATTGAGGGTCCATTCAATGGGCTTCGTAATTAGGAAGATACCAACTACGGTTGAGATACCTACAATCCCAATATAGACCAAATTAAGCTCAGTGATGGCAATCAACATCGCATCATACATCCCGAGCACGAGCAGCATATGTGAGGTGCTGATGCCGGGTAGTACCAGAGCAAGGGCAATGATAATTCCGGTTCCAAGTACCATCAGATAATGAAGAAAACCCGAGCCGGAGCTGATATCAAAGTTACCCACCGGCAAGAAACCGATGGCAATAACCACAATAAGTCCAATCAGAAAGTAAACCACAGAGGATATCCTCAGTCTAGACTCCTTTGTCTTCTTATATAGCGCGGGTATTCCGCCAATTACTGCTCCTAAGAAGAAAAAGGATACGGGCAGCGGAAACTGTTCTAATAGCCATTTGATTGCAAAGGCCAAGGAGCCTATACCGGCCGCCGCACCGATACAAAACTTCATCAGAAAGATAATATTGCCCTTTAAATCCTTTAAGAAGTTGCTGATTGAGCCAATCAGTTTATCATAGATACCCAGTAAAATTGCCATGGTTCCTCCACTGACACCGGGGACACTCATGGAAGAGCCGATGACAAAGCCCTTTAAAATAATAGCCAGGTTGCTTTTTAACTTACTATTCATTTTGTTCGAATATATCAAATGCTATGATATATTTTTCCCCTTTCTTAATCATTTCCGGTATGCCGACTAAAGTACATTAGAAGTATACTATGTTAAATAACTATTGTAAAGCCACCCAATTCATTCCTTGGGAAATCCAATCTTATTTTATTTTGCTATAATCGAGCCCTTCTTATCAAAGGCTAGGCCGAATTGCTTACAATAGCCATTCATCCGATTAATGATACGCTGCTTTTCCTTCCCTTTGCTTGGTGTGGGCTGATAATTATTTCTCGTGGTAATCGAGGATATGGAACAGGGGATAATTTTTACCTCATCCGAGGGCACCAGCTGATCATTATGGAAGGTAAAGGTCTGCTGATAAATCATGGTATCCTTATCCTTCGGGTTAGTATTTCCACCGAAGCAAAAATTACCCAGACTATAGACAATATAAGCATCCTTATATTTTTCAATGGGCTGCAGAACATGGGGATGGTGACCCAACACCAGGTCCGCACCGCCTTCATCCACTGCTATACGGCTAAGCTCCTTCTGGGACTTAGTGATTTTACTGGTTCGTTCAATTCCCCAATGAAAGCTGACAATCAGAAGGTCCGGTTTTTTCTTCTTCATTGCTTTGATGGCTTTACGAAGAACCTTCTTGGCATCACTTCGATTCGTCTCCTGAATCGATATCATGCCGATCTTAACTCCCTTTGCCTCATAGATTCCGATCTGTGTATCGGAGGAGTAGATAATATCCGCCTTTTTAAAGAGATTAATGGTATCCGTATAGCTTACCTCTCCATAATCACGGACATGATTATTCGCGAAGGCGACTGCTTCCACAGACCCTTCTGTTAAGATATTAAGATAGGACGGTTTTCCACGAAATGCCCATTGCTTCTCAACCCTGCTTCCTCGATTACTCAGGGTACCTTCAAAGTTAACGATGGTCATATCATCCTTCTCAAAAATAGATTTTACATTTTGAAAGAAGTATGCATCATCCTTCTGTTTATTATAGACCGAGAAGAAATTAACACTTGCCGGCTGCTTGATATCACTGGACAAGGTCACATCACCTGCTGCGCTGATCGTAATTCGCACATCCTTATTGACCGTTACTTTACAGGAGGCCTTGGCCTTCCCCAAAGTAGCCGTGATCGTTGCTTCTCCGAAGTGGAGAGCGCTGATAGCACCGCCCGAGGTAACGGTTACAACTTTTTTATTGCTACTCTTATAGGTTATCGGTTGACCACTCTGATTTTCTTTCGTTAGCGTTGCAGAAAGCTGGTATTCGTCCCCCTCCTGAAGTGTAAGCTTATCCTTTGTTAGGATAATCTCCCCTTCATACTCTCTTTCCGCATCCGTCTCCTCGTTCTTATTCTCGGGATTCGTCACATCCAGCTCTGGATTCACATCAACGGTCTTTGAATTCGCTTCATCCGTCGAGGTTACAGCCATCGCATTCACCCTGGTCGGATTGCACTCCATGATTAACAAAGTACAGCATAACAGGATCAGAGATATAAACTGCCTTTTCATATTATTCATTCCTTCTCCCTCGTCTTTCATACAAGAACTGCTGCTCAAAAATTCTAAGCAGCAGCAATAGCTTTGTTTTATATTTACGCATTATCTAGAACCATTTGGTATTCTCTTATCCGATTAATTGGACTCCGTTTTGCGTTTGTTCCTCTACTTCCTTTTCGATCTTATCCAGCAGCTCAAATATTCTCCCAGATAGCTTCTTAGCTTCCTCAAAATGATTCAGAGCTTCGGATCTTTGAGAATTCTTAATGGCATCAATGGTATGGTGACCACAGTCATGGAACCGGTCATGCACTGCTTCTATGGCATCCCAATCCTCCTTAATGGAAGGATGATTGACAGAAATCGTGTGATAGAAATGTCCAAAGGCACATTTTGTACTATTGATTTGAAGCGGGTATACCTTTCCCTCCTCAACGATTGTCCTTAAGGTCGCCACCCAGTTCCTATGGGCTACTCTGGCATTCCTTATATTAGTCTTGAATTCTTCATTGGTGATATTATGAGCACCGCCACTTAATGAAGCGAATAAATTCTTTGTAATTTCTGATAAGCTATCATCCATCTTCGTGATCTGACTTGCCAGCTC
>JAEYXC010000099.1 GCA_023428655.1 Bacillota bacterium
AGAATCAGAAGAATTCCTAACGCTGCAAAAATCACTGTATATATGATTTCTTTTAATTGGATAACGACTATTTTCGTCTTTGCCATTTCTAACCTCCGAGCATGCTTTGCTTCATGTCTTAATCTTATTATATATTATTAGACTCGTTTCTGTTTTATGCAGATATATTTTAATGATGGGGGGATATTTTATGTCCTTACAATTATTTCTTGGAAGTGCCGGTTCGGGCAAATCCTATCAACTATATCGTGAAGTGATCGAAGAATCAAAGAAGAATCCACGGACGAATTATCTGGTGCTTGTACCGGAGCAATTTACGCTGCAGACGCAAAAGGATATTGTAGCAATGCATCCGGACCATGGTGTTATGAATGTGGATATTCTTAGCTTCTTACGCTTTGCATACCGTATTTTTGATGAAGTCGGAGGATATGATGCTCCGGTTCTTGAAGATACGGGAAAAAGCATGGTGCTGCGTAAGGTGGTGGCTCAAAAGCGTAAGGATTTAATTCTCTTTGGGACCAATGTCAGAAAGCCGGGCTTTATCAGTGAACTCAAATCCTTGTTATCGGAATTGTATCAGTATAATATCCGGCCCGAGGATTTTGATAGGATGTTCGAGATATCAAGTAAGAAGCCGGTGCTACAGGCTAAGCTTAAGGATCTCCTGGCGATATACGAGGGTTTTCAAGATTATATGAAGGAGCGATATATCACTGCGGAGGAGCTTCTGGTGGTATTGAATGAAGCCATCGATCATTCCCAGTGGATTAAGGATACGGTAATCTGTCTGGATGGCTTTACTGGGTTTACACCCTGCCAATACCAAGTACTTCGTAAAATGCTGCGTTATGCGAAGAAGGTCATGATTACGGTAACCATGGATCCAAAGGAGGAGCTTGGCGGTACCGTGGAGGAGCACCAGCTCTTCGGACTTAGTAAGAAAACCATTCATAAGCTTGAGAAATTAGCAGAGGAGGAACAGGTAGCTGTTCTGGAGCCAATCTATGCGGAACATAGAAATGGAGCTAAGGTACCTTATCGTTTTCTAGAATCCGAAGCCTTAGCCTCCTTAGAGCATAATCTTTTTCGTTTTCCTTATGAGCCCTACCATAAGGAGCAGGAGGATATTGAGATCCACTGTGCCAAGGATGCGAAAGCGGAGGTGGATTTTGTAACAAGAGAAATCCAGCGCTTGGTGCGAGAGAAGGGCTATCGTTATCATGATATTGCGGTAGTATCCGGCAATGTGGAGGAGTATGGTAGAATGGCGAAGCGTAGCTTTACCCAGGCCGGAATTCCCTGCTTTGTTGATTATAAGAAGGACATACTGAATAATCCTTTTGTAGAGCTTCTTCGAGCGGCAGTTACTATCATCAGTGAAGATTTTAGTTATGAAGGGATTTTTCGTTTTCTGCGCACGGGGCTTACAGGGCTTTGTGAGGAGGAGATTGACCGACTGGAGAATTATATTCTTGCAACGGGAATCCGTGGATATAAAAGATGGAGCGAGCCCTTTACCAGAAGCTATAAGAGCAGAGAGCAACTAGACTTAGAACAAATCAATCGTTCCAGAGAGGAATTGCTTTTGTTGATAGAGCCCCTTTATAAGGTGCTAAGCGATAAGGATAAAACTGTCCGGGATTATACAACAGCGCTTTATGACCTTGGTCTTCGACTTGGAATAGAGCAGAAATTAGCCGAATATCGAGAGCGCTTTATCCAGGAGAATATGCCTTTGGTTGCGAAGGGATTTGAGCAGGTGTATCCGATTATCATGGAGCTATATGATCAGATGGTGCTCCTGCTTGGCATGGAGCAATGCAGCCTTAAGGAGTTTGGTGAGATTTTGGATACCGGATTTGTTGAGGTGAAGGTGGGGTTAATCCCTCCGGGTGTTGACGAGGTGGTTGTAGGAGATACGGAGCGCACCAGATTAAAGGACATTAAGGCCTTATTCTTTGTGGGTGTCAATGAAGGAATTATCCCCAAAGCAATCGCCAGCGGTGGAATTTTCTCCGATTTGGAGCGAGAGCTGTTGATAAATAACGAGATAGAGCTCGCACCAACCAAACGCCAGCAGGCATTTACAGAGCAGTTCTATATCTACCTGAATATGACAAAGCCTAAGAATAAGCTATATATTACCTACCATAAGGTTAATGAGGAGGGGAAGAGTGTTAATCCTTCCTTCCTGATCGGAAAGCTGCGTCAGCTTTTCCCCGTGTTATCCGTTATCGATGAGGATGAATATACGGAGGATGTTTCGCATGTCTTAAAGGATGAAGGTCTTTCTTATCTCACAAGAGGACTTCGGGAGTATCATCAGAAGGATACAACGGAGCTTTGGAAGGAGTTGTTCCTTTATTATAGGTCCAAGGAGGAGAAGGATCGCATACTCCAAAAGCTGATACAGGGTGCATTTTATATTAATAATGAACATGGTATATCAAAGGAAGCAGCAGCTCTTCTCTATGGCTTGGAGCTAAAAGGCAGTGTGACCAGGTTGGAGCGATATGCGGGCTGCGCCTTTGCACACTTTATGAGCTATGGTTTATCGCTGGAGGAACGGAAGGAATATAAGTTAGCCATACCGGACATCGGTAATATCTTTCATAATGCCATCGATGTCTTCTCCAAGCGCCTGGATGGCTCCGAGTATAATTGGCACACTATTCCCGATGAGATACGGGAGGAATGGGCGGCCCAGAGTGTTCAAAAGGCAGTTGAGGACTATGAGAATTCAATTCTAAGAAGTAACAAACGCAACGAATACCTGATAACCAGAATGAAACGAATCACGATACGTACTCTATGGGCTCTATGCAATCAGATAAAGCAGGGTGCCTTTGAACCGGCCGGCTATGAGATGCCCTTCTATCATGTTCCGGACTCAAGTCTGACCCTATCGGGAAGAATAGACCGACTGGACTTGTATGAGGATGAGGATAAGGTATACGTTCGTGTTATTGATTATAAATCCGGTAATACCTTTTTTGACATCGGAAGTATTTATTATGGCCTGCAGCAGCAGCTATCGGTATACCTAAGTGCGGCCATGGATTATCTTGTTAAAAGATATCCGGCGAAGGAGATTGTTCCCTCCGGTATCTTTTATTATCATATTGACGATCCCATTGTAGCAAAATCAGAGCAGGTGGAGGAGGATATCTACCGTAGTCTTCGGATGAATGGCTTGGTCAACGAGGACAGTAGGGTAATCACCTTGATGGATTCGAAGCTGGAGGGGCCGGATCATACGCTAAGGGCAAGTGCCAAATCCGAGATTATACCGATTGAGACAAACAAGGAGGGGGGTCTTGCGAAACGATCCCAAGCAGCAAGTAAAAAGCAGATAGAAGCCTTGGTGGACTATGTGAATCAGAAGCTGGTAGAGGATAGCGGAAGGATCTTGTCCGGAGATACAAGGTTGAACCCATATCGTTCGGATAAACGGACGGCCTGTGATTACTGTGAATATCGTTCTGCCTGCGGCTTTGATCAGAGACTTCCGGGACATACCTACCGAAATCTGGCGAAGAAGTCCGTCGAAGAGATTAAGGCAGAGATTTTTGGAGAATAAAAGAAAGAAGGGAAAGGGGTTAGAAGTATGGGTTGGACAGAGGCTCAACAGAAGGTTATCGATACGAGAAATAAGAATATTTTAGTTTCGGCAGCCGCAGGCTCAGGTAAGACCGCTGTCTTAGTGGAACGTATTATCTCTATGATTTCTGAGGGGGATAAGCCAATCGATATCGACCATCTTTTGGTAGTAACCTTTACGAATGCTGCCGCAGCAGAGATGAGGGAACGTATCGGGAAAGCGATTGATAAGAAGCTTCAGGAGAATCCGGATAATCGTCATCTCAAACGGCAGATTGCTCTGTTACAAAGCGCACAGATTACAACGATACATAGCTTCTGTCTTAACGTAATCCGTAATTATTTTCATCGGATTGATCTGGACCCGTCCTTTAAGATCGCCGAGGAAGCAGAGATTACCCTGTTAAAATCCGATGTAATCGCCCATGTGTTGGAGCGTTGGTACGAGGAGGGCAGGGAAGAGTTTCATGACTTTGTGGAAAGCTATTCCTATTCCAAATCAGATTTACCGATTGAAGAGTTAATCCTACAATTATTTCAATTCTCTATGAGTGATCCGTGGCCAAAGGCCTGGATTGCAAGGGTGCGACGTAGCTTTGAGCTCACTTCCCTAAAGGAGTTAAATGAGACCTCCTGGATGCAGGATATCATAATCTATATAAAAGCGGTACTTACTGATTTACTTAAGAAAAACAGTAGGGCAATGGAGGTGTGTGGTGAAGAAGGTGGTCCAAAAGCCTATGAGGCAGCACTGCTTTCCGATCGTAATATACTTGAGACCCTGCAAGGAGCAGAAGCCTATGAGGAATATGCAAGACTTTTTCCGGGAATTACCTATGACCGATTGTCCAATAAGAAGGAGGAGGGGGTACAGCCTTGGAAGAAGGATCAGGTAAAGGAGCTACGGGAAGAAGTAAAAAAGGGCCTCAAGGACTTGACCGGTCAGTTTTTTTTCCAAACTCCCGAAGAGATGCTTGCAGATCATCAGTCCGTAGGAAAGATTATGCAGGTACTTTTTGATCTAACCCTTGATTTCATGGAGGAGTTTGCGAAGAAGAAGGAAGAGAAAAACCTGATTGATTTTAACGATCTGGAGCACTTTGCTCTAAAAATACTCGTAGAAGAAGGGGCAGAAGATAATAGACAATGGAGGCCTACCCAGGCTGCCTTGGAATTAAGTGAGCAGTACGAGGAGATTTTGATTGATGAATACCAGGACAGCAATATGGTCCAGGAGACCATTTTACGAAGTATCTCACGGGAAGAGCTTGGAAGCCCAAATCGATTTATGGTAGGAGATGTGAAGCAGAGTATCTATAAATTCAGACTGGCAATGCCCGAAATCTTCATGAAGAAGTATGAAAACTATTCCTCGGATGAGCTTACTTCCCAAGGAGAAACGAATTACTTCCAGCGTATTGATCTGGATAAGAACTTCCGAAGCAGAGCGATTGTGCTGCAATATGTGAATGTAATCTTTGAACAGATTATGCAAAAAAGTGTCGGCGGAATAACTTATGATGAAGCAGCTTCTTTAAAGTACGGGGAGCTCTATGAGGAGGTTGTACCGGAGGAAATCAGACCTAGAATTGCGAATGAGGTGGAATGCTTATTTGTGACTGAGGAAGAGAATTTTGGGCCTACTCAGGAGAAACAAGCCTTCACAGAGCGGGCGGATGTGCCTGAGATCAACGAAAGTGGGGCGGATAGTGGGAAGCCTTCCTCGGAGTCGGGCGATGAGGATGAAGAAGAAGCAATCTATACGAAGAAGGAATTGGAGGCAAGAGCGATTGCCAAGAGAATCAGAGAGCTGACCGATCCCGAGGGCGGAATGCTGGTATTTGATCAGAAGCTGAGACAGCACCGACCGGCGCAGCTAAGGGATATCGTTATATTGCTTCGAAGTATAACAGGCTGGTCAGATGTATTTGTGAATACACTGATGCAGGAGGGAATTCCCGCTTATGCAGACACCGGTACCGGTTATTTTCAGACGCTAGAGATTATGACCATCCTTAATATGCTCCGAATTATTGATAATCCGAGGCAGGATATCCCTCTTGTCGGAGTATTATATTCACCAATGGTTGGATTAACTTCAACCGAATTAGCGATTCTTCGTGCCTCTGATCGTAATGTCAGTATGTATTCCACCTTAATCAAATTCATTGAGAATGGAAGTTGTGAAGAATCCGATGACAAGGTTTCTGAGGATAGTAATGGTGATTCCCTAGCGAGTCTTAGAACAAAGGTAGGAAGCTTTCTTCAGCAATTGGAATATTATCGTACCTTGACCAATCATAAGCCGATCCATGAGGTGATTTGGCAGGTACTTGATCGAACAGGATATTACCATTATGCCAGTGCAATGCCCGGCGGTGAACAGAGGAGAGCGAATATCGATATGCTTCTTGCCCAGGCAGTTCGTTTCGAAAAGGGAAGCTATAGCGGATTGTTCCATTTTATAAGATATATCGAGAAGCTGCATAAATACGAGGTGGATTATGGTGAGGCTTCCACCTCCGGAGAACAGGATAATACAGTCAGGATCATGAGTATTCATAAGAGTAAGGGCTTGGAATTTCCGATTGTTATCGTAGCAGGTATGAGTAAGCAGTTTAATACACAGGATCTTCGAAGCAGTATTGTTCTTCATAGTGAACTAGGTGTCGGGCCGGAGTATATCGACAGCAAAAATAGAACCAAGATGCCTACCCTGCTAAAAAAAGCAATCCAGAAGAAGGTTCAGGTGGAAAACCTCGGTGAGGAGCTGCGTGTGCTATACGTAGCGATGACCAGAGCAAAGGAGAAGCTAATCCTATCCGGCTTTCTGAAATCATTAAAAGAGCTAAAGGGAAAGGAATTCTCCTTCTATGAGCTTCTTTCTGCCAAGAGTTATCTGGATTTTGCATTGCCGGCAATGGTTAATCGTATGGGAGGAGCCCCTGATATAGAGAAGGGTTCTCTTGTATGGAAGGATCAAGGGATGATGATTACCGTTCTGTCTACGGCATCGCTGTTGCAGGAAGAGGTCAAAAGACAGCTGTTTCTTGAAAGGGATCTGGGGGACCTGGATAAGCTGGACCCGGATAAAACCTATCATTTAGAACTGAAGAATAAAATTAAAACGAGATTTAACTTTGAGTATGCTTATCGAAAGGATGCCAACTTGAAGGTTAAAATGACAGTGTCTGAGTTGAAGAAGCTTGGGCAATTTCAGGATGAGGAGCATAGTGTTAATCTATATGGTACTAAGCCGAAGGGAGAGGAGTCGGATCCATATGTTCCCGAAGCCAAGATAACCATACCTGCTTTTCTTCGCCAGCAGGGTACCGAGATTTCAGGTACGGACCGTGGAACCTTATACCATAAGGTATTAGAGCTGATTAATCTGCAAAAGGTCCTTAACAGGGAACAGCTGATGGAAGAATTGGAGCGTCTGTCATTGACAAAAAGGCTTAGTGATAAGGATGTTAAAAAGTTAAATCTAGATTATATATCGAGATTTATCTCCAGTGATGTAGCGAATCGAATGAGAGTGGCGGCAAAAGACAATAAGCTGTATAAAGAGAGGCAGTTTGTTATGGGGATTAAGGCCTCGGAGGTTCTAGAGGCTATGGAGAGTGATGAGCTGATCTTAATTCAGGGTATCATAGATGTTTTCTTTGAGGAAGCAGGGGAGCTGGTACTTCTTGATTATAAGTCGGATATTGTATCCGATGAACAGCAGCTGG
>JAEYXC010000289.1 GCA_023428655.1 Bacillota bacterium
TATGAGACCTTATTGAACACCGATACCGGATTAGAGTTAGATAATCTTGCTAGACTTCTTCAGATGGCAGTGGATTATGCAAAGGAAATCGGATTTACCGGTCAATTCTTAATCGAGCCCAAGCCGAAGGAGCCTACAAAGCATCAGTATGACTTCGATGCAGCGACAGTGCTTGCGTTCTTAAGAAGATATAATTTACAGGATTACTTCAAGTTGAATATTGAAGCAAATCATGCAACCTTAGCACAGCATACCTTCCAGCATGAGCTTAATATGTCGAGAATTAATGGTGCTCTCGGAAGCGTTGATGCGAATACTGGTGACCCGATGTTAGGTTGGGATACGGATCAATTCCCTACCAGCCTTTATGATACAACCTTAGCAATGTATGAGATCTTATTAAATGGCGGTCTGCATAAGGGTGGCTTGAACTTTGACTCCAAGGTTCGTCGTGCATCCTTTGAGGATGATGATTTATTCTATGCATATATCGCTGGTATGGATGCTTTTGCTAGGGGCTTAAAGGTTGCTGCGAAGCTTCTTGAGGATGGTGTATTCGAGAAATTCAAGGCAGATCGTTATGCAAGCTACACCGAAGGCATTGGTAAGGATATCGTAGAAGGTAAGGTTGGCTTTAAGGAGTTAGAGGCATTTGCCATGAAGAACGGTACCACACCGAACAAATCCGGTAGACAGGAAATGTTAGAGAATATCTTAAATCAGTATATTGTTGAAACAAAGTAATTGATATAGGACTTAAAAGGGTGTCACACAAAAATGTGTGACATCCTTTTTTACATTAGCAAATTCTTGTATCCGCATGACCTATGTAGTGCTGGAGAAAAATATAAATCCCAGACGTTGAGGTCTGGGATTTATGAAATAAGTATAATACAATCATTAATATCGTTGATGTAGAATAATTACTCTAAAACAAGAGAAGGTGCAGCGTAAACACGTGCCTTCAGCTCATTATCCAGCATGTATAAGCCCTTAGGGTCACTGGCAAATAAATCAAACTTTTTGATGTTGTCATCCGCGTTCTTCTCTTCCTCACCCTGCTCCTTGATGAACCAGTCAAGGAACTGCATGGTACGGAAATCCTTGTGACGATAGGCTGCTTCATAAATATTATTGATGGAAGCGGTTACCAGCTGCTCATGCTCATAGGCCATTACCAGAGGAGTACGGAAGCTGTCATAGGGCTTCACCGGTGCATCAATAGCGCCGAGCTTAACAACCTCACCGTTGTTTAATAAGTACTGGCGGAATAGAAGAGCATGATCTCTTTCCTCCTGCATCTGTACAAAAAACCAATGCTCATAACCGTTCAAGCTCTGATCGGCATAATAATTTGCCATATCCATATACAGATAAGCAGAATATAATTCTTTTGTAATTTGTTCATTTAATAATTGGGTAACTTCTTTATTCAGCATAATGTTTGATCCTTTCTTTGTGGTATGTAGTTAATCTTCGATCATGATAACGGAAACTGGACAGCTATCCTCAGCTTCCTTAGCAGATGCTTCTGCGTTAGGTGGAATAGGTGTGGCATATACCTCGGCGAGTCCTTCAGCATCCATTCGAAATACTTCGGGGCAGGTATCGGAGCATAGACCGCAACCAATACATCCATTACGTTCAATAAATGCTTTCATAAAATACCTCCATTTTCGATGTTTTCATTTTGTAATTAGGTTGTACATATTTTCGTTAATTATGTTTACAATATTATTATAACATAGAAAATTATGTTTGTAATGGCTAATTTTTCTTTTTATTCTTGAGAAATTAATCAATTTATGATAATATGAATTGTGTACGTAGCTTACGATTAAGTATACATACATATTATTGTAAGTACATGCTTAAACTACTTAATGAAATGGAGGTTATCAAATGAAAAAATATGAATGTTTAGCTTGCGGCTATATCTATGATGAGGCATTGGGCGATCCGGATGGTGGAATTGCTCCCGGAACAAAGTGGGAAGATATTCCCGAGGATTGGGTATGTCCGGTATGTGGTGTTGGCAAGGATCAATTTGAAGAGGTATAAGATTAATCAATAGAGCTGTCCCACCTGCTTATTTAAGGAGCAGGCCGAGGCAGCTTTTTTCTGTTTATAATCAAGTTTGGTGTTTGTTCGAAGGAAATCCCATTGACATCATGGAGATAACAAATTATTATATTCAAGATACGTAATAATTACACGAAAATGCAAATGGTAATTTTGCTTCATATAGATATGGCATGATGTTTGTCAAAGTATGCAGGCGAGAAAGAAAGGTATGGTTGTAAATATGAATCAATTTTCCAGAACAGAGCTTCTATTGGGAAAAGAAGGAATGGAGAGGCTGAAGAAGGTTCGTGTGGCAGTCTTTGGGATCGGCGGAGTCGGTGGATTTACTGTGGAGGCTTTGGCAAGAAGCGGAGTTGGTAGCTTCGATCTGATTGATGATGACAAGGTTTGTCTTACGAATATTAATCGTCAGCTCATTGCTACGGTGAAAACCGTAGGAAAATATAAGGTAGATATTATGAAGGAAAGAATATTGGAGATCAATCCGAGAGCACAGGTGGAGGTGCATCCATGCTTTTATCTGCCTGATACTGCGGAGCAGTTTGATTTCTCAAAGTATGATTATGTTGTGGATGCAATTGACACAGTATCCGCGAAGATAGATCTGGTTCTTAGAGCCCAGGAGAAGCAGGTACCGATTATTAGCTGTATGGGAGCAGGAAATAAATTGGATCCTACTCGTTTTGAGGTGACGGATATCTATAAAACCAGCATATGTCCGTTGGCGAAGGTAATGCGGCGTGAGCTGAAGAAGAGAGGGGTACAAAAACTAAAGGTGGTATATTCAAAGGAGCCGGCACGAACACCTTTAGAGGATATGTCGCTAAGCTGTAAGACCAATTGTATCTGCCCGCCTGGTTCCGAAAAAAGATGTACGGTAAAACGCCAGATTCCCGGCAGTATATCCTTCGTACCCTCTGTTGCCGGATTAATTATTGCCGGAGAGGTAATCAAGGATATTACAGGGGTAAGATAAAAAGAGTCGAGTGAAATCGACAGAATGGAGACAAGATGATCGGACTAGGAACACTTGCGAATATGGCGGCAATACTATTTGGCTCCGCTGTAGGGCTCTTATTGAAGGGAGGCTTAAAGCAGCGGTTTCAGACCACAATTATGAATGCTCTTGGATTAGCAGTTATGTTTGTGGGTATCAGTGGAGCATTGCAGGGCTTATATGTGGTTAAGGGGGAAGGACTGGAGACGGTAAATGTTATGCTGATGATTGTGTCATTGGCAATCGGTGGGTTCCTAGGTGAACTGATCGATATTGAGGCGCGTCTGGATCATATGGGGGAATGGATAAAAACCACCCTTAAGGTAAGGGGAGAGAAGGGGCAGAATTTTGTGGAAGGCTTTGTGAGCAGCTCCTTGCTATTCTGTATCGGCGCGATGGCAATCATCGGTTCCCTGCAGGATGGTTTGGCACAGGATGCATCCATGCTATATGCTAAGGCCATCATCGACGGGGTAGTAGCAATCTTCTTCGCATCAACCCTAGGAATAGGAGTGTTCTTCTCCATACTGCCACTGGGTATCTACCAGGGGGGGATTACCCTGTCCGCCAAATACATAGAGCCCTATCTAAGCGAACAGATGATAGCTAATCTTTCCTTCCTGGGCTCCATCCTTATCTTTGGTATCGGTATTAATATGATTTTCGGGAAGAAGATAAAATGCGGTAATTTACTTCCGGCTGTCCTGATACCGATTCTATACGAATGGATTATGGGACTGTTTTAATATAA
>JAEYXC010000320.1 GCA_023428655.1 Bacillota bacterium
TCTCTAGACAGTACACCAGTATATATTTATTTTATTTCCAGTTACTCATCCTATAATAAGGCCTATGATTTTGGAGTAATTGGTAACTATCGTATTTAATGGAATATCATATGATCTTTACTTAATAGAAGCAAAGTCACAGGGATAAAAGCTTATCCCTATGATTTTGCTTCTTTTTCGGGTTTTTCCAGTGGATTGAATTCACCGAGTATTACAATATCGATTGTTTTGAAAATCAGAAACAGTAAAATTTTGTAAAACATGATGACAAAAATTACAAAATATGGTAATCTATATATGGTATATATAGTAAAATTTACGTAATCGATTTCTCTTGCTTCGGAGAAAATGCTTTCGTATCCGTATTTTGTAATTGTTCGTACTTATTAATCATTTCATAAAGGATAGGTTCGTATGCGAAGGAAAAGGCTTCCTAAATTGTTATCCTTAAATTTATTCGCAAAATTGATGTTTATGCTATTAGCAATATCAATTCTTCCGATTTTCATCATTCAGTTAATATCCTATAAAATAAGCACTTCAACCATTGAAAAGCAGACAAGGGATCTGATTATTGCAAATATGAAGCAGTCCAGTAATAGCGTAGAGGAATTTTTTAATGCCTATGATAATATCATTCTGGATATCTATACGGACAGTAGTTATATCGATAATTTAAAGTATATTAATGTATGGGATACCAAACACTACTTTACCGCAAAGCATCAAATCGAAGAAAAACTCGAAAATATCTTATATGTATATTCACAGGTCTTGGGAATTGCTATTGTTGGCCTGAATGGTGATGCTACCTTTTATGATACGGTTACCTTATCCGGCGAAGAGAGCTTTTGTTTTGATGTAGATCATTTTCGGACCAATGAGATGTTCAAGGCTTCCTTAAGTAGGAAACAAACCATATATTCCGAGACTTTACTCTTATCCGATGATTACTTTGGTTATAAAAACTGTATCTATATCGCACATCAATTGACGGACTTCAATAATTATAAGGATGGCCCCGTGGGAAGCATTATTCTTTGCATTGATGAAAGTGCGCTTCGGAGTGTTTATTCAGCTGGTATGGATTCGAAATCGAATTTTTCTTTTTTGGTGAACCGGAAGGGAGATGTTATTTCTTTTCCCATGGAGGAATACATAGGAAGGAATATATATAATGGGTATAACAGGGACAGCTTAAATAATGCGGTTAAGTATTTTCTGGAAACCAATAATTTTATGCCATCAAGCACCTTGGAGGTACATACGGGAAGTATTAAGGATGGAGCCTTTACACTGGTCTATGTACAGAATTTGACCTATGCGCTGAAGGATGTACAGAATGTTACTAAAATTATAATCATCATCGGGATATTGTTTGGTGTTGTTTGTGTTTTAGTTGCCATGTCCTTTGCTGCTGATACCAATAATTCGGTTAAGAAAATAATTCATGCAATGGGAAAAGCAGATCAGGGAGATTATGACATACAAATTTCCCTCGAGGGTAAGGACGAGTTTGCAAAAATTGCTCATCATTTTAATGATATGATAAAACGAATAAAGCAAGCCAATCAACAGGAACGGGAGGCATTGGTCAGGAAGAAAAATGCGGAAATTAAATCATTGGAGGCACAGATTAATCCACATTTTCTTTATAATACTTTGGATGCGATTAATTGGGTTGCAGTGGAGCATGAAGAATTTCATATCAGCAAGATGCTGATTAACTTAGCTAGCATTTTAAGATACAGCATACAACGAGGGAATGAAATTGTTAGTCTTCAGGAAGAGCTGGAGTATCTAAAGCGTTATCTATATTTACAGCAGGAACGTTTTTGCTACTCCTTTCAATTTCAGATTCATATGGAGGAGTCCTTAAAGTGCTGTAAAATACATAAATTACTGCTACAGCCGCTCATTGAGAACACCATTGTTCATGGATTTCCGGGCAGCTCCGGTCAGGATGAAATTATTATTATAATTGAGCTGTATTATGATGCTTACCTCCAGATTCAGGTGAAGGATAACGGGAGAGGGATGCCACCCGCTCTAACGGAGGAATTTAACCATTATGATTATAGAGCGGATAAGATCGAGTCGAGCATAGGGTTAAGAAATGTAATCACCAGGTTAAAGCTTTATTATGGCTGTAATAGTTTTTTTAATATAACATCGGCGGAAGAGGGTACGACAGTAACACTAAGGCTACCCTTTGAGATTTAAAAGAAACGGTTGAATTGGAAGGTGTGGTATCAGACATCATAATTGATCGGAGGAGATTATGCGTATTCTTATTGTAGAGGATGAGCCAAAGACTAGGGAGGGTTTAATCAATACCATTAATAAGTTTACGGAATATGAGGTATGCGGGGTTGCTAGCAATGGCTTTGAGGGAAGAAGGTTATTCAAAGAATTAAGCCCGGATCTTATCATATCGGACATACAGATGCCGGAAATGGATGGATTAACCATGCTTCGTGAATTAGAGCAGGAGGGGGATGTATATTATGCGTTAATCCTTAGCGGTTATTCTTCCTTTGAGTATGTCAGAACAGCATTACATTTAGGGGTAGTGGACTATATACTAAAGCCCTTGGATGTGGAGAGCTTTATTACTACCCTGCAAGCAATCGATGAAAAGCTAACAAAGACCATGACCGAGAAGACGAGTACAGAACAGCTGGTTTGGAGCTTATTAACCTGCGAGCCCAATTTGAAGGAACAGTTAAGGATACAACTTTTAAAGCAGCTTTTGGTGAATGACCGGATGGAAATCACCCTGTTTTTAATAAAGCCGGATAATCTGGATCAAGAAACGGTCAGTGATATGCTTCATTGCCTAAAGGATAGAATGAAAGCCTTATGCGATTTGAAGTTTAAAGTGCTACCACTTTCCTTCTTTGACACAATATTGGTGCTTATTATCGATACGGAAAGACATAAGCTATTAGACAAGCTGTTTTCCACATATATTCTTCCGGCTCTGCATGAAATCGGAGGCTGTGTCTGCAGCTATACCACGATTATCGGCTTGATCAACCTTGAGAAGGCTGTGAAGGAGTTAAAGGAGCTGCAATCCTATCGCTTTGTATATGGTAGCGAGGTCCTTTTGAATAAACCATTGGTAGACAAAATAAAATTTTGTCAGATTACATATCCGTTTGATTTGGAAAATCGGATCAAGAAAGAGCTGATAAACGGTGACTATGAGAAGGCTTTAAAGACAAGTAATAAATTTAAGGAATTGATTATTGAAAGTGAGGGTAGACCGGAGTTGATTAAAGAGTATACAGCCAGATTCTCCTCCAGTATCTACAGCATTGTAAAGGAATACAATACAACGCCAGAGCCTTTGCTAATCTTTCATTATTTTATCAATAATATCATTGATAGTAAAACGAAAAAGGATCTTATACAAAACTACGAAAAGATCGTCCATACCATTTTAGAAGGAAAGGATGAGGAGCTTGATATTGATAACCAGATTATAATGAAGGTAATTCAATATATCCGAATTAATTATTATAAAAACATCACATTATCGGATGCGGCGGATTTGGTTGGTCTAACGCCGGAGTACCTAAGTAAGCTGTTTTATCAAAAAATCAATGTAAATTTTGTTGTGTTTTTAAGAAATTTTAGAATTAGTGTAGCGAAGCGTATGATACTCTCCGGAAAATACCGGATACAGGATGTGGCTGACCAGGTGGGATTTAAGGACCCGAAGTATTTCAACAAGGTATTTAAATCCGTTTGTGGGATCTCGCCATCCGAGTATAAAAAGGTGATTTGATATGAAGAGATATGGAGTTAGTACATTATTTTCTTTGGGCGTCATGCTACTGTTATTTGTTATTGTTAATCACTATTCTAGGGACAGGGATAAGCAGGTAGCGGTTGTGGAGCCGGTATTAGACCGGAGCATATTGCGAATTATGGTACCCTACGACAATCCCCAGACCAGCAGGCTGCTACAGGATATCGCCAACCAATATTCAAAGCGGGAGAATAACCCCTTAGTTATGGTTGAGTTTATATCAAAGAATGATTTTAAGAAGGAAATTTGTATGAATTTGGACCAGAGGCAGCTGGCGGATTTGATCATATGTGATAATACCATTATGCCGGCATTGATTAATCTGGGGGTTCTCAGAGATTTGACGGAATATATCAATGAGACCCACAAGGTATCCCATTACTCCCTGGTTCAATGGAATAATACGAGATATGATGGGAAATATTATGGGCTTCCCTTTACCTGTGATCCTTATGTGCTGATATGGAATCAAGGTCTGTTTGATGATAACGGGGTGACGGTACCGATAAACTGGGATGATCTGAAGACTGCAGCCAGAAAGGCGCAGAAGGTGGGCATTTATGGGATAGGAATTGGGGCCAGACAGCCGGAGGAGGTGACGGCTTTCTTTCTACAGATGCTTTATTCTACCGGAGGCTCCATCCGAGATATTAACGGGGAGGGAGGGATGAAGGCCTTTGAAATGTTATATTATCTAAGGACGAACAAATTGCTCCCGGTGGAGTGCATTAATTGGAATCAGCTGGATCTAACCAATAAGTTCATTGACGGTGAGCTTGCCATGATGATTAATAATCTTAGTACCCTATCTGTGATAAAAGATGCGAAGCCTGATTTTTTAGTAGGTGTTGCTGCTGTTCCTTATGAAAAGAAGGAAAATTATATGTACCATGGGAAAAACATCGGTATTTCTGTAACAGCGGATTATAAGGCCTCCATTAAATTTCTTAATTATATCACAGAGAAAAGTGTTGTAAAGCAGATTGCGGACGAAACAGAAAGCATTCCGGTACAGGTTGATGTTGATTATGATTTTGCAGAGGACGGTTATGTAATCAGCAGGGACTTTATTCAGAAGCAGAGAGTACAGGGGATTGCCAAAAGCTCGCTAAATTCTTGGTTTGATATCTCAAGCTCCATATCGGAGGGGATATTTCAATTGATCAGTGAACCGGATCCGTCCCTGTACCATATTGCGGATGACATGCAGGATATGGTAAGGATTGCGATCATTGAAAACTGAGGGGTCGGCCTCAGGTTCAGTGATTAAATTAAATCGTGTCAGATTAATAATTTACTCCTTTGTTAAAATATTGGAATTTCTGGAAAAGCCCTAAAATGGTATGATAAGAGCGTAACAGTTAATAATTTCCAATTATAAAGGAGGAGGAAAGATTATGAAAAAGGGAATGCATCGCATACTGGCATTCTTAGTGGCAATGATTTTTGTTGGTACCTTGCTTACAGGCTGTGCAGCTCCAAAGAGTGAGCCGACGGGAACAAAGACACCTGAGGCTACCAAAAAGGCAGAGACGAAAACAGAAACTGATTCAAGTGAGGTGGTACCTGCCGGAGAAATGACGGAGGTTGGAACTCCGAGACATGAGACCTTAATTGTGGAATGTCAGTCACCGACGGATACACCAGGACAATTCAATTCCTATATGCAGGGAACTACCATGGGCTTTGGTATTCATCAGCTTATGTCAGCAATGATGTGGGAAATCGATACGGTAAAGGGTGAGCAATTTGGTGAGGTTGCTGATGGAATGCCTGTTTCCAACGCTGATTTTACAGAGCATACCATTAAAATCCGGCAGGGAATTAAGTGGTCGGATGGAGAAGATTTAAATGCAGAGGATGTGGTCTTTACCTTTAACATGATAATGACCAACACAGGAATCAATCAGAATGCATATTACAATCAGATCTTTCAGTCCGTTGAGAAGGTAGATGATTATACCGTAAAAATAATTACCAAGGAATCCTTCCCCCGTTTATCACTAAGATTTGGTGTTACGATTTGGGGTAATGATTTGAGAATTGTTCCGGAGCATATCTATTCCAAGCAAGCAGATGTGACTCAGTTTAAGGATTCAGAGCCGGTGGTTGCTGGTCCTTATACGGTAAAGGCATATGACGAATTGGGTAAATGGGTATTGTATGAACGCCGTGAGGATTGGCAATCCAGCACCATAGGTGTTGTAACAGGAAAGCAGCCTCAGGCAAAATACGTATGGTTTCGAAATCTTGGCGATGATACCTCCCGTCAGATGAGTCTGATTAATAATGAGGTAGATATCCTTTGTGAGGTTACACCGGAGATGCTTGAGGTTATGACAGCTCAGAACCCGAACATCGCATGCTGGTATAAGGATTTCCCCTATGCTACAAGCGATGACCCTTGCTCCAAGGGCTTAGCGTTCTCCATGGGTAAGGGTGCTCCTTACGACAACAAGGATTTCCGTTGGGGAGTAGCACTTGCCATGAATTTTGATGAGATATCACAGAATATATTTGACGGTGTCGGACGTTCTTCACCATTCCCGATTATTACGAATACAAGTGCAGCGCAGGAGCTGTATGTTAAGCCAATTCTTCCCTGGCTTGAAGAATTTACTCTCGATCTGGGCGATGGAACCACGGTTAAGCCCTTTGATTCCGGTTATGCTGAGAGAATTGCAGGTATTTTAAGAGATAAGGGTTATGATATCACATCAGATCACGAGGCTCTTATTGATATGTTTGGTGTGGGCTGCTGGAAATATGATCCTGCAGCGGCAGAAAAGCTGTTTATGAAAGCAGGTCTTGAGAAGAAGGATGGAGGCTGGTACTTCAACGGTCAACCCTTTACCTTTAATATGTCCTATTTAGCTGATACCGAAGCACAGGCCGGCCGCGGTACCCAGGCAGCTTATGATCAGCTGACGAAGTTCGGCTTCAAGATTAATCTTGTCAGTGAATCCAGTGCAACCTGGAGCACCAATGATGTCACAGGACAGTATGATATTGGTGGCTACTGGCCAACAGGCTTTATCACAAAGGATATTTATTCCCAGATCAATGGCTGGGATGCGGATCTAATTCTTCCGATTGGTGAGAGAGGTTCCGGTCAGGGCTCTCGTTGGAACAATGCAAAGGCGACCCAAATTATTCACGATCTTGCGAAGCTTTCGCCCGATGATCCCAAATCCTATGAATTAGGGATTGAGTTCTTTAAAAATGCCATCGAAGAGCTTCCCTTCATCGGCTTCCATTCCGGCGTGAAGTTTGTTCCCACCAACAGTACCTACTGGAATAACTACCCGAGTGCAGATAATCCCTATAATGGACCTTGGTGGTGGTGGAGCTGCTTTAAATATATTACAACCGAGATATCACCGGTGAAATAAGGAAATGTGTTTATACTGCCTGGAGCTTTGCTCGGGCAGTATAAACATTTCGACTAAAACATTTAATGTTTCAATTATTAACAAAGTTATAGAAATATACAAAAAGGAGTGATGCAGTTGAAATTTCGTAAATATTTCGGTCTGAGGTTTCTCACCTATCTGCTGACGGTTTGGATTGGAATTACCTTTATCTTCTTTATACCACGTTTGTTTCCATCAGATCCGGTAGAAAATATGATCGGACAGATGCAGTCTCGTTCCGGGCAGATGGATCCCGCTCAGATGGAGGCACTGCGCTCCCAATTACGGATCCAGTTTGGTTTGGAGGGGTCTCTTTTCCAGCAATACGTCACATTCTTGTGGAAGGGATTGTTACACCTTGACTTTGGGCCTTCTCTGATGAGCTATCCCACTCCGGTAGGGGAGATTATTGGTATGTATTTGCCCTATACCCTTTTTTTATCCCTCTCCACAACCGTTATCGCTTGGATTATCGGTAATGTCATTGGCCTTCTTGCCGGTTTTCGAAAAAACATATTATCCTCGAAGATACTGGAGGGGATAGCAATCTGCATCTATCCCGTTCCTTATTTTATTATCGCTTTGGTGCTGCAGATTGTATTTGCATTTGTCCTAGGATGGTTCCCCATCCAGACTACAATTAATACCCAGGGAGATACTGCTGTGTGGTTCGCTTCCCTTCTTAAAGCTTCCATCCTTCCGGCATTGTCCATGCTGTTGGTAGGGACCGGTTGGTGGATCATATCCATGAAATCTCTTGCAGGTACAACCTCAGAGGAGGATTTTGTTCTGTTTGCGCGGTATAGAGGCCTTTCCGAGGGAAGAATCGGGAGGCACTATGTATTTCGAAATTCTATTCTGACTCAGGTTACTGCGCTGGCGATGAGCCTTGGAGGTGTATTTGGTGGTTCCATCATGACGGAGATTGTATTCGGTTATCCGGGAGTCGGTTCCTTGGTGCAAAAGGCGATTCTGATGTCGGATTATAATATGATACTTGGATGTATTACTATTTCTATCGTTGCTATCTCAACAGCAACACTGATTGTGGACCTGATTTATCCCTTTATCGATCCTCGTATCCGATACAATTAAGTGCAGGAGGTGGTTTTGTGAAACAATTTTGGAGAAATGCGAATCTGCGTTTACGGGTAGGCCTAATCATGACCGCTTTTTTTCTTCTAATTGGCTTTGTCATTTATTTTATACCCCATACGGATCCGTTCACCTTTAATTCCTATCCCGGTAAGCTTAGACCATCAGCACAGCATTGGCTTGGAACTACGAGTATGGGACAGGATGTATTATGGCTTTTAATTGAGGCAATTCATAATTCTCTATTGATTGGTCTTATCGTGGCAACCATTGGTACCGTCGCCGGTGTCTTTATCGGACTTTTGGCAGGCTTTTCGGGCGGAGGAGTGGACCGGGTGCTCACAGTAGTGACCGATACGTTTATTGTAATCCCTTCCCTTCCCATCCTTATCCTGATGACTTCATTTATGAAGGGCTCCTCTACGGTATTCATTATGGCACTGGTCCTTGCGATGTTTGCCTGGGCGTGGCCCAGTCGTCAGATCCGTTCCATGGCTTTATCAATGCGAGAGCGGGATTTTATACATACTGCATGGTTCTCCGGCGAAGGAACGGTGCAGGTAGTCGTAACGGAAATACTTCCATATGCCTTTACCTGGTCTTTGTCAAATTTCATGAATGCCACTCTGGCAGCGATCGCTTCCGAATCAAGTCTCGCTGTGCTGGGGTTATCACCCGGTAACTTAATCTCCCTGGGAAATATGATACAGTGGGCAAGGGATCGTAATGCAATCTTTACAAAGCAATGGTTCTGGATAGGGTCCCCAATTATAGCGACCGCTTTATTGTTTATCGGACTGTTTCTCCTGATCACAGGCTATAATGACTATTTATCCATGAAGAGAGGAAGGTAGAGGATGATTAAAATTGACCATTTATCCACCTCGTATTCAACAATCAATGGTCCTGTGCATGTGATTAACGACGTGGATTTTGAAATATTTGATAATGAGATTTTTGGTATCGCCGGGGAATCCGGCTGTGGAAAGACAACCTTATTAAAGGCGCTGTATGATATCATAGAATTTCCGATGGTAGTGGATTCTGGTAAAATTATTCTAAGCAATCGGAATAATCAAGAGAGTTTTTCCTATGAAACAGGGCAGATACGTAAAACCTGGTGGAAGGATATCTCCTATATCCCACAGGCAGCACAGAGCGTATTAAATCCCATCGTTCCCTTACGAAAGCAGTTCCTTGATTCCATTCCGAAGGAAGCCAAACTAAGGGAGCCAAAAGAAATCACCCTAAAGAGAGTCTCGGACTATCTGGAAGAGCTAAGTCTCTCCCCGGATTTATTAAATGCCTATCCCTTTCAGCTCTCGGGAGGGATGAGGCAGCGAGCCATTATCGCCTTGGCGACCTTTATGTCTCCAAAGGTGGTTCTTGCAGATGAACCGACCACTGCTCTTGATGTTGTAGTACAGAGGGGAATACTGATGATGCTCATGCGTCTTCAGAAGAAATTAAGGAACACTATGGTTATTGTTAGTCACGATATGGGGGTTCACTATCAGATTACAGAGCGTATGGGCATCATGTACTCCGGTAGTATGGTTGAACTGGGGAGGACGGAGGATATCTTTGAGAAGCCAATCCATCCATATACCCAGCTATTGGTAGGAGCACTTCCACGGGTTGGTGATAAGAGTCCAAAGACAGGGATCCCCGGAAGGCCTCCTTCGTTGACTAATCCACCTCTCGGCTGCAGGTTTGAACCTCGTTGTCCCAGTGCAACAAAGGAATGCAAGGAAGCGGTGCCAAAGCTTCGTCAGGTGGCACCGGGACGTTACGTAGCCTGTCATATAGCGGCAGTTGGAGGTGTCAAATGAGAGAAAAATTACTTGAAATTAATCATGTCAGTAAGATCTTCCATATCGGTGGAATGCTTAGTAAGAATAAGTTGGTCGCAGTGGATGATGTGAATATACAGATTGAAGACGGACAGCCGGTAATTCTCTCCATCGTAGGGGAATCCGGTTGTGGTAAGTCCACATTATGCAAAATGATACTTCGCCTTCATGCCCCGGATCACGGTGATATCTTGCTTTCGGGAAGATCCTATAAGGATCGTAAAGGATATGATCCTTTTCAATTCAGGCTGGATGTACAGCCAATATTTCAAAATCCCTATGAAGCCTTCTCCATGCGCAAAACCGTGGATACCTATCTTTTTAATACGGCACTGCGATTAAAGATTGCGAAAACCAAGAAAGAAGCAGAGCTATTAATTGATGAAACCTTGAAAAGTGTGGGTATGTCATTGGAAGTGGTGAAGGGGAAGTATCCAACCCAGTTTTCCGGCGGTGAGTTGCAACGTGTCTCCATTGCCAGGGCACTTATTACCAGACCCAAGCTAATCATTGCGGATGAACCCGTTGCAGCGATTGATGCTTCGATGAAAATGAATATTGTAAACCTATTCAAAGAGCTTAAGGATCGGTATCAGGTTTCCTTTATCTATGTTACCCACGATCTTTCAACGGCCTATTATGTATCCGATTACATTGCCACCTTATACCGCGGATGCCTCATTGAATATGGTCCGGCAAAGGAGGTTATGGATCATCCGGCCCATCCCTATACCGAGCTTTTGATGAATGCAGTGCCGAGAGTAGGAGAGAAGTGGGATCAGGAGTTGGTTATGCCGGATACGGAAGATAAGGAATATGCGATTACCTACTGCAAATTTGCTCCACGCTGTCCTTATGCTACGAAGGAGTGCAGAGCAGAAAGGCCAGAACTGAAGTCGTCTGAGGACGGGCGAAAGGTGATGTGCTTTCATCCGTTACAAAGCTCCGTGTTTTAATGAAAAGGAGAACATTATTATGAGAAGATCATGGTGCATATTGTTCATAATGGCAATGTTTACTTTGATTTTGTCCTGTAAGATATCGGAGGAAGGAAGCCATGAAGAGCAAGATAAGGAAGCATTTCAATCAAGGGAAGATGTAGCATGGTTAACAGATACAGAGGAATATACATCTGTAGCAAAAAAGAGTATCATTACAGTAACCTTTCGTGATGATGGTCGTGGAGAGGAGAGTTCCTTATGGAAATGGTTGCAGACGGCATATAACAGCTTCGACCATAAAGACCGCTGCGAGCTGAACATAGCACCGATTACGGCAAGTGAAGGGGATTATTTTGCTAAGGTCGCCCTTTCCCTACAGTCGGATAAAACAGCACCGGATCTGGTGGCTGAGGATACATTCCAGCTACCGGCAGATGTTGAAGCAGGATATTTGACTGCCCTGGATGACTATCTGAAGGATTATCCGGATTGGAATGACGGCTCTTATTATCCCGCATTAAAATCAGGGGTTACAGGGTCCGACAATAAGGTGTATGGTATCCCATACAATACGGATACTCGTGGATTATGGTATAATAAGAAGATCTTCGAGCAAGCAGGATTACCAACTGAATGGAAACCGAAGACTTGGGAGGATATTCTTGCCGCCTGCCAGACCATCAAGGAAAAGGTTCCCGATGTAATCCCCTTTTGGTGTAACTCTGCCGTGGCAACAGGAGAAGCCACCTCAATGCAGACCTATGAGATGCTACTTTACGGTACCGGTGAAAAGCTGCAGGATGAGGAGACAGGGAAATGGATTATATCCAGCAAGTGTATTTTTGACTCCTTAACCTTTTTGGATCATATTTATAAGAATAATCTGGGTCCACCCTTATCAAAGGTGCTGAATGGTCAGGCAAGCAATATATCGGCCAGAGAATATTTACCACAGGGTAAGCTTGTAATCTCATTGGATGGTAGCTGGATTGCCGGTAATTATCTGGAAACAGGTGCCTCACCCTGGCCGGAATACAGCAGTGAACTAGGCTTTGCACCAATGCCAACCCAGTATGGGGGTGGAACCGGTACGACTACTATGGCAGGAGGTTGGGCATGGTCCATACCGTCGAAATCGGATAATAAGGATATTACAATGGAGTTTATCAAGCATTTAATGGATCCTGATGTTTATGTGGAAGCACTTGTATCCATGGGAAGCATCGGAACGAGGACGGATATTGCTGAAAATGACAAGTATTCCAACATGCCATTTATTCAGACAGCTACCGAGTATCTAAAGGTAGCACATTTTAGACCGAAGGACAGTAGATATTCTGCAATATCTGCTCATATTCAGGCTATGGTGGAGGCCGTTGTGTCCGGGACCAGTCCGGCAGACGCTATGGCCACCTATGGCGTCGATCTAACCCGTACCGTAGGAGTGGATCAGGTAATCAGTCTGGGGAATGATTGAAAGGTCATAGTATAAATGAAATCATGTCATTGAGCATACGGAAGGAATGAATAAGGAGCGGAAGGGTAGGAGGTTATGAAATCATTAATCATTTATTATTCAGCCTATGGCAACCACACAGAACAGCTTGCTGAATTATTTGGTAGGAGGTTGAAAGCGGATCTCATCAACCTAAAGAATACAAAGGATGTGGATATTAAACAGTATGAGCTGATTGGCTTTGGGTCAGGAATCTATCATGAAAGTATGGCACCTCAAATCTTTCGCTGTGTGGAGCAGTCGAAGCTTGACAGGAAGGAGGTTTTTGTCTTCTCTACAAGCGGTGTGGGCATGGCCTTATATAACAAGAGGCTGATTAAACTATGCAAGGAAAAGGGTGCGAATTTAAGGGGAAGCTTCGCTTGCAAAGGAAGCTTTCACAGTAGGGATTTTAGTGAGAATAAGGTGTTTGAACTTATGGGTAAACTGTCACAGGGACATCCAAGCAGCAAGGATATTAAGAAGGCAGAACGGTTTATTGAGAGAGTGCTGTGTGATTCGCAGTAAAGTAATTATGCAAAGCAATTGGATACAAGGTACGTTGTAATTGGAAATTCAACGGAACGTGTGCATAGGATAAGAAACCGAGAATTTCATGATTAGAAACATCATATATTATATTAAACAGTATATTGGAGTATACTTCATGAATACAGACTGTAGGGCGGGCATAGTTAGTGAGGATTATAGCGACTATATTACGGATTATGAATTGGCTTCTGTGGAAGAGCTTGTAGATAGTGAAATCTGTTCTATTCCAATCGATAATACCTTTTCAGCCATTTATATTCCCAGGTATTTAGTACCTGCAAGATCCCTTGATCAATATGGATATAAGGTTTTTGTAAGGCTGTTTGGATTAATGGATGAACGTAGCCTAGAGGATTCCGGTGTAAAACGATTAAGAAACATTCCGGGGTTGAACCTGCGGGGACAAGGGATTTTGATTGGTATTGTGGATACCGGTATCGATTATACACATAAGGCCTTTATTAAGGCAGATGGTACCACAAAGATTGTTTCCATCTGGGACCAATCCATTCAGAGCGGTAGTCCTCCCGAAGGCCTCTATTACGGAACGGAATATACAAATGAGCAAATAAATTTGGCACTTCAGAGCAATGACCCGCAATCAGTTGTTCCAAGCACGGATGAGATAGGACATGGCACATTTCTGGCCGGTATAGCAGCAGGAAATGAGGATTTTGAAAACGAATTTTCGGGGGTCGTCCCGGAGGCTGAATTGGTCGTAGTGAAGCTAAAGCCTGCAAAGAACAATATCAGAGAGTTTTTTATGGTGTCTCAAGAAGCAATCTGCTATCAAGAAAATGATATCATGCTTGGGATTAGATACCTATTACAGACGGCTGCTAAACTCGAACGACCAATCTCAATCTGCATTGGACTTGGAACCTCTCAAGGATCCCACGATGAATCGGATGCAATAAGTACCTATGTATCATCAATTACGCAGCGCCAAGGGGTGGCTGTTACCATCGCCGCCGGCAATGAGGGGAATAGCCGGCATCATTATGAAAGAACAATGATGCAGGGTACCGAAGTAGATACCGTTGAATTAAATGTTGGACCCAATGAACAAGGTCTTTATTTTGAAATATGGGGTGATATCCCCAATACCTTTGGAGTAGGATTAACCTCTCCGGGAGGAGAGGTGGTACCGGTAATTACACCGAGGATTAATGAGAGAAGAGAGGTTAGCTTCATCTTTGAGACAACGACGATTAATATCTACTTTCAATTGGTTGGCTCCAGAGCCGGTGCGCAGCTGGTGATTGCAAGGTTTCGTAATCCGACGGAGGGGATTTGGCGTATCACAATTAACAAAATAGATAAAACTCTTCCTTTGCACTTTAATATCTGGCTTCCCATTAGCAATTTTATCGGTGAGGAGACCTTTTTTATTAACTCGACACCCTATATCACCTTAACTTCACCAGCAAATGTAGATATCCCAATTGTGGCTACTGCCTATGATAATTCAAATGACAGTCTATATATTAATGCGAGCAGAGGATTTACCAGAACTGAGCGTATTTCACCGAGCTTAGCGGCGCCGGGAGTTAATATTATAGGACCGTCCTTTGGTAGCGGCTATACCATACTAACTGGCACCAGTGTTGCAGCAGCACATACGACAGGCATTGCCGCGATGCTACTGGAGTGGGGGCTTGTGAGAGGAGCCTTGGATTATATGGATGGAACAGATGTTAAGAATATGTTATTAAGAGGGGCTAGTCGGGAATCCACCCGTACCTATCCAAACAGGGAATGGGGATTTGGGATCGTAGATATTTTTGGAACCTTTGAAAATCTTAGTGGCAATCCTTAAAAAAGGAGGAATGCTTCACGAAGTAATTATGTTCTTATAAATTTGAATAGAGGGGTTGCTTCACACAATAATATTGGGTGTAGCAACCCTTTTGCCACGAATGGATATCCTGAGCATATGGTATATGGGATGGGAATAATAGAGATGAAGGATCACCCTATTAGAAATTACACATCGGCAATTGTGAAAATACGAAAGATGTTTTATACTGTAAAGTAGATTTACACATAAATGGAAATCATAAGATTAAGCTACAAGAAGTTGGATTTAATCATTATAGAAACGGAGGGGTAATCATGGAGATATTTGCTGAATATCTGTCGCATATTGATAATCCACAAAACAAGGACCGAATGGAGGAGGTACTAGGCTGGGTATTAGAGCGTTTTCCGGACCTAACTCCCAAAATTGCATGGAATCAGCCTATGTTTACGGATCACGGAACATTTATCATCGCGTTTAGTGTTGCAAAGAAGCATTTCGCGGTTGCCCCTGAAAAGGCTGGAATTAATCGGTTTATCGAAGAGATTTCGGAGGCAGGATATGAGAACACGAAGGAGTTGATACGAATTCCATGGAATGTTCCGGTCAACTATTCATTACTTGAAAAAATTATCGAATTTAATATCCTGGATAAGCAAGAATGCAAGGATTTTTGGAGAAAATAGTTGATTTTCATAAGCTAGGAGACTGGCAAATCAGGCTCCTAGCTAGCTCCAAGAATTGGACACCTGGAATATCCTGTAAAGACAGGAGAAACTCTTTATCGTTTTTTTAGGACTACGTCGGATATGGTCGCGATGGGACATATGGTACACCAGGTTCTGGGCTTATATAGAAAGGCTAACAATAATCCCAAGAAGGTGGTAGTCATCATCATGGAGTAGAATCGATAGGAGAGATGCGTAAGCCAAGGGATCAGGCTTATGGTATCAATGACTTGTGGTAGTTGAAAAGGAACAGGAATTATGATCAAGAATCTCAAATATTCCATGGCAGGTCTGACCCCTCTGGCTACCCCTATAGTGGATATTAGGATGAAGGTAAGACTTAGGCCAAAATAGCCCAGCATAATCCACTTCATCTTACCCCTCACAAAGAATAAGGGAGTTTTTCTTGAGCTCCCTCGCTTTGCTTTCGCACAGGTGGTATAAAGACTTGCTCTTGGACAATATACCTGACACCAGGTTTTCTTCCGGTTCTTCAACAACAGGAGGATGGGTATTGTCATACAGACAATACCCAGTAATGCAAAGTGAATGTTTACAATACCAAGTACAAAATAGGAAATGGTAATTAAAAATAATAGCTTATTATTTCTCATGTTTCACCTCAGATAGTTTTTTAAGCGGGTCAATCGATTGCCGAATTTAGAGTTTATTATAACAGCTATCTTTGTAATCTTCCGTGATGTTATCACATCAGAGTAATAACGGGCATAAGAAGGGGAGCTTTATGATCGATAATGATAAATGTGATTGTCCTTTCGTAATAGGTACGAAGGAAAAATAACCATAATCAGTGATTGGGGGGTATAATACCTTGAAGGATTTTATTCTCATGGAGCAGGTGTCCTACTCCTTTGGAGCTCAGGAGGTTCTAAAGGAGGTTCATTTATCCTTGGAAAAGGCATGCTCCTATGCGTTAATCGGCAAATCAGGTTCAGGAAAAAGTACGCTATTGAACCTGATTGCAGGCTTTCTTAAACCGGATAGCGGAACCCTTCGAATAAAGGGAGAGCTTATTACGGGGCCAAGAAGAGAGACGGCCTTTCTATTTCAGGAGCTGGGACTCTTTCCGTGGCAAACCGTGGGGGAAGCAGTAGAGATGCCCCTCAAATTAATGGGACGAAAAGAGGGGAATCAAGCAGCAGTGGAGGAGATATTGCAGCATATGAGGCTGGAATATCACAAGGATAAATATCCGAAGGAGCTTAGCGGCGGAGAACGCCAACGAGTGGCTTTAGCCAGGACTTTAATTAGTGAACCGGAGCTATTGCTGATGGACGAGCCTACCTCTGCCCTTGATGCAATGACGAAGGAGGAGTTGCAGGTACTAATTCTTAGAGAGCAGCAAAGAAGAAAATCCACTTTGTTGTTTGTCACTCATGATATGGAGGAAGCAATGATACTGGGGCAGTATATCCTTTTGCTGCAAGATGACAAATCCGTGGTAAAGGTGAATAATCCTTATTACCTAGTTGATAATCCCAGAGCACAGCTCGGCTTTTACGAGGAATGTATTAAGCTAAGAAAGCTGCTTAATCATGAATGATAAATTGCTTTTCGAATAAGATAAAAAGGAAATCCAATAATGAAAAAGATAAAAACTATGACATTTCGTCCTCTCAGTGGATTTATCAGCTTTCTGCTTCTGTGGGAGCTGCTTCATCTTCTTTTACGAACCCATACCATACCTGCTCCTATGGAAACCGTCCGCTATATGCTTACGGATCTGGACAAGCTGATATGGCATTGCTCGGCCAGTCTGCTTCGTGTTCTGACTGCAATCAGTATTTCTCTGGTCATCGGAATTCCGGTCGGTATCTTCATCGGAGTCAATAAATGGTGTAATAAAATATTATCACCCCTATTGTATTTTATCTATCCGATTCCCAAGGTTGCCTTTCTTCCGGTATTCATGCTTTTGTTTGGACTTGGGAATACCTCAAAGATTATTCTGATTATATGGATCATTGTATTTCAATTGATATTATCAATTCGAGATGGGGTTGCACAAATATCACCCTTTTATTTTAAGGTGATGGATAGCTACTGTGTCACGGTAGGACAGAAGTATCGCTACCTGCTCCTGCCCGCGATTCTGCCTCAGATATTCTCCGGAATACGAATCAGCATCGGTATTTCACTGGCATCCCTGTTCTTTGCGGAGAATTATGCTACGGTCTATGGAATTGGTTACTATATATTAAGTGCTTGGACGAAGATGAATTACGTTGAGATGTTTGGAGGTATATTATCCTTGGGTTTCCTTGGAATTATCCTGTTCTGGGTCTTGGACAGGCTGGAATCCGGTTGTGTGCCCTGGATGGATAAAAGGATACCATAGATTAGAAGTGATTTTCGGAAGGAGACAATAGCCCGTGGAAAGAGGCTGTCTCAAAACATATTGCTTTCAATGAAGAAGAATCATACTTCGAACATTGATTACATGAATGTTTTGAGACAGCCTCTATATTATATTTGAATATAATCGATTAGGGTGGAGGGGTATTCACTAGGGCAGGAAGGAGAAGTCAGTTAACTCCTCATAGGTATAATCCTTGGTGATCAGACCCTTTTTCTTTGTCCAAGCAATTATGTTTTCAAACTGATTCTGATCAATAGCACCAGCATATTGAAATTCACCGACCATACCGGTAAGATAATTACTGATTGCCTCCGGGAACTGGTAGTTGGTTAAAATGTCACTATATTCGTCCACCGCGGTGTTGTTCATATAATCGACTGCTTTATTATAGGCTCTATAGAAGGCTTTTATATCCTCCGGATAATTGGTAAGCAAGTTCTTGGAAAATTGAAGGGTTCCGCCTTTAATACCTGCCTCCTTTGAACTACCAAGGAGATGAGCACCTTGACCTACTAACATACCGGCTTGGGGCTCAGTAAATAATACACCGTCAATCTGATTGGACATAAGGGCTTCTGCTCTTCCTGAGAAGGAAGGTATCTCTACGATCTCATAGGTGAAGCCATGTTCTGCAGCGAATTCATCCATGATATATTCCAGAATGAAATTAGGAACCAATGAAATTCTCTTACCACTCAGCTCTTCCATCTTCGTGATGCCGGAAGCAGGGGAGGATAGGATCTTAAAATCCTCGCTGATATCGGAGGTAATCTTCAACGGAATTCCCTTATCTACAAAGGCAGCACAGGTCATGACATCACCGATTACGGCATCCAGCTCCTTGGCCTGAACAGCCACATTACGATCATTGGGAGAGGAAAAGGCTTTTATGGTTACCTTAACTCCCTCTTCATCAAAGAACCCCTTTTCCTTGGCGAGAATGATGGGGATGGCAGATTCTGCCGGTAGTATACCAATGGTAAGCTCCTGACCGGAGGGAAGCACTTCCTTAGGCTCCTCTACCGTAACAGTATCAGGAACAGACACCGTGGTAGGTATCACTTCACTCACATCCTTTTTGGTACAGGCTGTGAAGGTAAGAACGGCAAGTAGTATAATAATAACTCGAGATAGGCTTTTCATAGTTTTAATGTCTCCTTTTTTGGGGTGTCTTTCGAAAATGACAGTTTATAATAAGTTCTGGAAAGCTTGCAGTGTCATAAAATAAGGAATAACATTGCGTTTTAATAAAAGTGGATTGGTGCTGCTGTCATTCCTTCCGTCCTCGCTGGTAAAGGCTAATAAAAAGCCCTTGGTGCGAAGCAAAGCAACATTACGATCCTCATAGAGCCCAAAGGGGTAAGCGAATACTCTCTTGGCGGTAATCAGAGGATATGCATTGCAGTAATCCAAATCCTCTGCAAAGGAGGGATCATCGGCTTCCATTATAATACTGGTTTTCATTCCTGATCTTGTATGAAAGAGATGCGTATGATTTGCATATTCAAAGACATCCGACATTGTTCGAAGCTCCTCTTCGGTAAGACATACGGACTGCTCCGGATCAAAGGGCTCCGAGGATTGATTCAACCAACCGGTAACTACAAAGGCAGTGGCCCTGAAATGGTACTTCTTTAGTATGGGGTATGCATAGTGTGCGATTGACTGATAGCAATCATCGAAGGTTAATAATACGGATTTCTCCGGTAGCGGAGTTCCCTTGGTGTAATAGTCGATAACTTGGTCAAGAGATAAGGTATGATACTTATATTCATACAGGTAATCCATTTGAAGCTTGAAGTTTTCCAGAGTTACAAAGAGAGGAGCAGGCAGCTTATCTTCGTAATCCTGTCGTACCTTAATCGGAGAAGGGCGCTCAGGCTGAAGCATACTGAGTTCTCGGATTTCGTGGTACATTAAAGTGGTAAATGGCATAAGATATTCTCCAATTCGGTTTATAAAATTATGTGTGTGAAACAGTTATACAGTATACCACAAATAGTTTATAAGTGGTAATTTTTTCTTTAAAGGTTGAAAAGTCCGTCCACACCCATCTTGAGGGGGGGAAGCAGAATGGTTCTTCCGGCTTACTGTATTCACAGATTGTATTGTCTGCGATATGCTAGAGGAGTAATATGATACATCGCTTTGAATTGCTTACCGAAGTAGCTCTGATGATCAAAACCACATTCCTGTGAGATTTCACTGATGGATTTTGAACTCATGACAAGTTCCCTGGCAGCCTGTTCCAGTCGGTATTCATTCAAATACTCAATGGGCTTCTTTCTAACCTGATTACGAAAGCATCGAAAGCACTCGCTGCGACTGATACCGGCACAAGCAGCAATATCATCAATTACAATTTTATCTCGGAAATTCCTTTGAATATAGGAAATCATTTTCTTGGTACGCTCCTGGTGAATTGCGCTATAGGATGGAGATTTTACTTCATAGCTTCTTACGATAAGACGCTCTAATAACATCCAAAGCATACATGTATTAATATGGAGCTCCAGCTCC
Source organism: Bacillota bacterium (assembly GCA_023428655.1). Classification (GTDB taxonomy): domain Bacteria; phylum Bacillota; class Clostridia; order Lachnospirales; family Lachnospiraceae; genus Mobilitalea. The sequence goes on from JAEYXC010000320.1 coordinate 20,596, forward strand.
GTGTTCCGATCCTTTTCTTTTTCCAATAAGGCAATATCGTGAAGAATATTGATGATGGCTGCATGCACTTCGTTCGTATGATAGAGAGGGTAAGCGGTCAGCTGACTTTGAAGCAGAATCGGAGCTATGCTTGTCCGAAATATACTGGTATTGGAAGCGGCAATAAAATCCGGGAGAAAAAGAACGGAGTATTGCATTGCATCCCCTTTGGGGGATAGAGAACAGGTCGTATGTAATGCGTTAGAATTGATAAAAATTCCATCCCCGGCTTTTAAGTGATAACAGGCTCCATCAATACGTGCTTCGATTTCTCCGGAAAGGACGAGGTTGAATTCGAATTCCTCGTGCCAGTGGACACCGATTGTATGATCCTGATAATTTCTGTAATCGACATCATAGAGGACAAAGGGGAAGCCTTCCCGTCCATGCTCCCTCTGCTCCTCCAGCTTTGAATTTGTGGTTATTCTCATATAAACTCCTATGTGGCACTATTGTTATAATTATTGGCAATATTGTGATGTACGGACCATGTGTTCTACAACTATAATTATAAGCGCAAGGGATCATATGTCAATTGCGTTATTATATAATGAAAGGAATGTGTATTTTGAGTATTAAACAGAAAAGACTTTTTATGACCTTAGTCGGTGTATTAATTTGTGGTTTTAGTGTGGGGTTGTTTAAACGGGCAGCCTTTGGAGTAGATCCTTTTCAGTCGTTGATGAGCGGCCTCGATGCTCTGATACCCATACCCTTTGGAACCCTATATGTTATTGTGAATATTGTCCTTTTATCCTTTAGTTTTTTTGTTGATCGACATTATATCGGAATTGCCACCTTGATTAATCTGTTCTTTCTTGGTTACATAACCCAATTTGTACTGGATTTTCTGCTGAAGGTATTTCCCGATCTGTCGCTAGTGGCTCGTATTCTGATGCTGATCATTGCAATTGTGATTATGTGCTTTGGATCCTCTCTATATTTTGTGGCAGACCTTGGTGTGTCTACCTATGATGCCATCGCCTTAGTTCTTTCTGAAAAATGGCATGTGGCTAAGTTTAAATATTGTAGGATTGTAACCGATTTTATCTGCGTTGCTTTGGGTGTAGGACTTTACCTGCTGGCTGGAGGGAAAATTTCTTCCATCATGGAGATTGCAGGAGTTGCCACCATCATCACTGCATTTTTTATGGGGCCTCTGATTGAATTTTTTAATGTTCGGGTTTCACAGCCCTTCTTAAATCGTCAGAAGAGTAAGTAAATAAAACAACAGAAATCTTTCAATAATTGCGATAAGGCAAGGATGCTTGCTTCCATAATACACAGATTGCCGGACAGATTGCTTCATGTATGACAAATGACATACAAACAGCAAAATGTCCGGCAATCTATGTGTAAGGGAAATAAGCTATCCTTGCCTTTCATTATAATAATGCTTTGCTTCGTAATTATTCCCCGTCATTATTCTCATAGGGGTTAATTGTCTGGATAGTACCATCCTCATTATATTTCAGCTCGGTAAACTTCACGCAACGCTTATGATTCACGCCGCCGGAAAGGGAGCAGTCATGGTAGAACAGATACCATTTGTCCTTAAAGGGGATAATGGAGTGATGCGTTGTCCATCCAAGGACTGGTTCAAGAATTCTTCCTTGATAGGTAAAGGGGCCCATGGGGTTTTTACTGATGGCATATACAAGGTAGTGGGTACTTCCGGTAGAGTAGGATAGATAATAATATCCATTATACTTATGCATCCAAGGACCTTCAAAATATCTTCTTTCCTCATCACTGGCAGTCAGAGGCTGACCGTTCTCATCAAGGATAGTAATCATCTGAGGTTTCGTCTTAAAGCTTAGCAGATCATCGCTTAATTCTGCTACCATCGGTCCCAGAGCAGGCTCTGTAGCGGCAGGACCTTCTCCATCCGGTTTAAAGGTACCGGTAGCCCATTTTTCCAACTGTCCTCCCCAGAGACCACCGTAATACATATATGCTTTACCATCTTCGTCGAGGTATACAGCAGGATCGATGCTGCAGCTTTCGGGGATGTAATTGGGCTGTGGAGTAAAGGGACCGGTAGGATTTTTGGAGGTTGCTACGCCGATACGGAAGATACCCTCTTTGTCCCTTGCCGGGAAGAAGAGATAATAGGTTCCATTCTTATAGGCAGCATCCGGTGCCCACATTTGATTTTTAACCCAGGGAACATCCTTCATATGAAGTGCTTCGCCGTGGTCAATACAAGGGGAGCCGATATCATCCATGGATAGGACATGATAATCCTCCATTCTATATTGGTCTCCGTTATCATTATCTGGACCATCATGATCAAGATCATGGGAGGGATAGATATAAATTTTGCCGTCAAATACATGCGCTGACGGATCTGCTGTAAAAATATGAGTGACTAAAGGTTGATTGGGTTTGGTATTCGATTTCATTTTATTCTCTCCATTATGTTTTTATAGGTGTTATTATAACAAGTAAATCGTTTTTTTACTTCGCAAAAGTTGGCATGTTGTTCTGAATTAAAGCCATATTTCGTGGAAGTTGAACATTTGTTGATCATAGATAAGGAAATTTCGGAAAGTCAACAATAATTGATTAGACATAGCAAGAATGAAATGTTATATTTTCTGGGTAAACAAGTAAATTATTCTAGGAGGTTATAGTATGGGGCGGAAGTTTTATCGTATTTGTCTAGTAGTAATGGTACTTTTTGTGTTGTTCTGGGTTGGCGGTTGTGCAAAACCAGCTTCGAAGGAGGAGAGTGGAACAACACCGGTGGAGGCAGCCAATGGTGACATTGCGGAAAAACCGACCGAGGCTCCCAAGGCTGTGGATGAAGGAAGCAGCAGTGAAGCCGTGGGGGAAGCCGAAGCAACAGAAGAAAAGCCGGTAGTTGTAACAGAGGAAGGAATTAAGGACGTGTACTCAGAGATTGGATTGAAGGCCGGGACCTGCTTGTCCGATGCAATGGTAGCAAGTAGTAGATACACGGATATTATTACAAAAAATTTCAATCAGATCACTCTAGAGAATTATATGAAACCGGATTATATCCTGAATAAGAGCAAAAGCATAGAAACGGGAGAATTAACCGTCGAATTTGGGAAAAACACGATTGCATTGTTAGACTGGGCCAAGAGCAATGATATGGTGGTTCGAGGGCATGTTCTGGTATGGTATAGCCAGACTCCGGATTGGATATTTTATCAAAATTTTAACCAGGCAGAAGGACTTGTTGATCGAGACACCATGCTTGCCCGTATGGAGAGCTATATCAAGCAGACCTTCCAGCTGCTTCAGGAGCTGGGGTATCTCGATATATTCTATGCATATGACATCGTGAATGAAGCAATCATGGAAGATGGAAGCCTACGGGATTGTCTGTGGAAGCAAATTATCGGGGACGATTATATCTGGCAAGCCTTTTATTATGCGGATCAATATGCGCCGGAAAGTATAAAGCTGTATTACAATGATTATAATGAGCAGTTTAAAACAAAGCATATTGTAGCCTTGGCCCAAAGCTTGGTGGATGATACGGGCAGATCTCTGATTGATGGAATTGGATGTCAAGGACACCTATATACAAAGGATTCCATCGATATGTATCTTCTGACTTTGAAGGCCTTTAGTAAGCTTGGACTAGATGTACAGATAACGGAGTTGGATATCAGTCTCGGTACCTGGCAGAATATCGAGGAACCCAGCGAGGAGAATCTAAAAAAACAGGGTCAGTACTATTATGATCTGATCAACCGAATTATTACGGAGAATACAGCAGGAACCACCAAAGTATCCGGTATTACCTTCTGGGGCTTTGCCGATAATCTGTCCTGGAGAGGAGATCGAAGCCCCTTACTCTTTGATGCATTATTAAAGCCGAAATATTCCTATTACGGTGCTATGCAGGATCGTGATAATGCCGGCTTCTAGATTTGCCGTATCATTTATCCGGGCATGAATATAATATATAGAATGTGATATATTGTTTCATGAACGGAAACAATGAAAGAGGTGTGTTATGGATCTTTCCGATAATGTGATAAGCAGGTACAGTCTGGATCCGGGTGTTGCGAGAAATTTATCCCATAGTACAATTACAGCTCCTACCATGGAGGCAATCACACCAAGATGGTTTCTTACCTTTCTACCCTGGGTATCCGTAGAGGCGGGTATCTATCGAGTGAATCAGGTGAAAAGAAGGAATTGGGATGCATCCATTGAAGCGATGGAGAATCCGGAATTACTACCAAAGGTAATTGCAGATAGCTTACAGGAAAGAGAATTGCCGGAAACCTTTGCTGATTATGAGGATGTACCCAAGGAATATCCCTTAGGTGCCATCAAAACACTCCTAAAGATGAATAGTCATGTAACCGATATTTTTAATTCTCCCATCGATCAAAAAGAGCAGGAAATGAGACTTACCATTGAAGCGATGAAGGAAAGACAGGAATGGGAGATGATCAATAATGAAAATAACGGACTGCTCCATTCAGTCTCAAATCGAATGAGAGTTAAGCCCAGATATGGCATTCCCATGCCCGATGACATGGATGAGCTCCTTTCCCGGGTGTGGAAGAAGCCCTCCTTCTTTCTGGCACATCCAAGAGCAATTGCTGCCTTTGGAAGAGAGTGTACCCGAAGAGGAGTTCCTCCGATGACGGTATCGATTTTTGGTACTCCCTTTATTACCTGGCGGGGAGTGCCGATACTACCCTGTGATAAGCTGTTAATCGACGGAAAGTCATGTAACATGTCCCCCGCTGGCAAGACCAATATCCTTCTAATGAGGGTTGGAGAGCGGGAGCAGGGGGTCATCGGCTTGCATCAGCCCGGAATACCAGATGAGGGGATCATCCCCAGTCTGTCTGTTAAGTATGCTGGGATAGATAATAAGGGAATTGCTACATATATCTTATCACTGTACTTTGGAAATGCAATATTATCGGAGGATTCACTGGGAGTGCTAGAAAATGTAGAGGTAGGATACTATTATGATTACACATAATGGTGAATATGGTTGGATAATGGCCCCCTATTGGAATAGGTGCTTTGATGTTCAGACGGTTCGTAAGGATTTTCCGATTTTACATAGGAAAGTAAATGGGAAGACATTAATATGGCTCGATAATGGTGCAACTACCCAAAAGCCCAATCAGGTGATACTCTCTTTACAGAATTATTATCGGAATTATAATTCCAATATTCATCGTGGTGCTCACACACTGGCAAAGTATGCGACAAAGGCTTATGAGGAAGCAAGAGAAAAGGTGGCAGCGTTCATCGGGGCTTCCTCGTCGGAGGAGATAATCTTTACCAGAGGTACCACTGAAGCAATTAATCTTATAGCAGAAAGCTATGGGAATATGAAGATCCACGAGGGTGATGAAATTCTGCTTACCGTAATGGAGCATCACTCCAATATCGTACCCTGGCAAAAGCTCCAGCAGGAAAAGGGAGCAGTAATTAAGGTAATCCCAATGAATGAGCAGGGAGAAATACTACTTGAGGAGTATAAAAGTCTCTTGTCCTCTCGCACGAAAATAGTTGGAATCACCCATGTTTCCAATGTCCTTGGCACGATCAATCCCGTTGATTGTATGATTCGGCTGGCGCATGCCTATGGAGCCTGTGTTGTTATTGACGGAGCACAATCAATACCTCACCTACCGATCAATGTTAAGGACATGGATGCTGATTTTTACGTTTTCTCCGGACACAAAATGTATGCACCCACAGGGATTGGTGCACTATACGGCAAGAAGGAGTTGTTACAGTATATGCCTCCTTGGCAACGAGGCGGAGGAATGATCGATCAGGTCAGCTTTGATCATACCACTTATAATCAGTCACCCTACAAATTTGAAGCAGGAACAGGAAATATAGCAGATGCCATTGCCTTAGGAGCGGCCATTGATTATTTATCAGCCATCGGGATGGAGCGCGTCTTCGAGCATGAGAGAGAATTAACGGCATATGCGATGGAATGCTTAACCCAGCTACCTAATGTTCGTATGATTGGTACAGCAACCAATAAAATAAGTGTATTGTCCTTTGTGATGGATGGTATCTCTCCCGAAAAGATAGGGCAATATATGGATTATGAAGGAATTGCAGTCAGGGCAGGGCATCATTGTGCTCAGCCCGTTCATGATGCCTTTGGTCTGATGAGTTCTGTTCGTGCCTCGCTGGGAATCTATAATACAAGGGAAGAGGTGGATTGCTTGGTGAATACGGTTCTTCGTCTCGCTAAGCTATATCATTAATCGTATTGATTGGTACTAATTTATCTCATGAACAGGAAGTATAAATCTGACAATATCATTTATTGACTATAAAAAGGAATGTGATATAATTGATATACAGATATATCCTTTGGATAATCCGAATTTACACACAAAATTGGAGGTGCTTAGGATAATGTTAATTGATGACATTAAGCTCGGCAAACCAGCGCTACGTGCCTTACATAATTTAGGGATTGAGACCTTGGAGCAGTTAACGGAGTATAGCGATAAAGAATTATTAGCTTTGCACGGCTTTGGTCCGAAAGCATTAAGTATCCTTAAAGCAGTGATTCAAGATAATAACCTATCACGAAAGGAGGAAAATGGTGAATGAATCAGAAGCAAACGATTACGATTGAAGCCACCATTCAGGCAGACCTAGAGAAGATCTGGTTATGTTGGTCAGAACCGGAGCATATAAAGCATTGGAATAGTGCATCGGAGGATTGGCATACCCCTTCTGCGGAGAATGATTTGCGAGTCGGGGGTAAGTTTAACTATCGAATGGAGGCTAAGGATGGCAGCTTTGGCTTTGATTTTTGGGGGACCTATGATGAAGTGCTTCCATATGAGACGATAACCTATACCTTAGGGGATGATCGAAGGGTGAGAAATACATTTACCACAGAAGGAAATAAAACGAAGGTACAGGTAGCCTTTGAGGCGGAGAGTGAGAATAGTATTGAGCTGCAGCAGGAAGGCTGGCAGTCCATCCTTGATCATTTTAAACACTATGTAGAAGGCCTGCCATCAAATTAGAAGCGAAGCCATCAAACTTATAATATGTCCAACACCGCACTAGCATAAGAAAGCGTGTGGTTATTCCTCCATAAAGAGCATCAACCTTGGAGAATAACCACACGCTATTTTGGTGGGTCGATCATAGGATGGGATAAATATTCTTATGTGAACTGGGCACTGTATGTTTTTTCAACGGTTACCCTTGTTTTATGCTTTGATGGCCCATCGAAGCTTAGCAGAACGGGCACGACTGTTGGTATTACATTCCTCTGGGGTAGGACGAATCGCGTCGCTTGATATCTCCTTGTAGATGCCTTCTCGATAATATTTCTGAAACGATTTTTTAACCAATCGGTCTTCGCCGGAATGGAAGGACAGGATTGCCACACGACCTCCGGGTTGAAGGGATGTGGGAAGCTTTTCTAAGAAATCATATAAAACCTCAAACTCATCATTCACATCGATCCGCAGTGCTTGAAAGCATCGTTGACAGGATTTCTTGATCTCTTCGTTTCGGGTGCTTTCCGGAAGGAAGCTTAGTGTCTCTGTGATGACTTCCTTAAACTTGGTTGTAGTTGAAATATCAAGTCCTTTTTTTATTTTAAGGGAAACAGCCTTTGCAATTTCCTTCGCGTAAGGCTCGTCGGAGTTTTCCCATAACATTCCTGCAAGCTCATCCGCTGTTATTGTTTGTAAGCGTTCCGCTGCAGATATGCCTTTGGAAGGATTTAGTCTGAGGTCCAGAGGACCTTCACTTTTAAAGGAAAAGCCTCTGTCGGGATTATCGATCTGCATGGACGAGACACCGAGATCCGCTAATATAAAGTTCAGCGGACCGGCCTCCTTTACAATTTGATCAATTTCAGAGAAATTCATCTGTCGTATGGTTATATTATCAGCCCCGTATCCCAGATCTTCTAATCTTGCTCTCGTTTTGGGCAATTCAATGGGATCTACATCGGTTGCATACAAATGCCCCTTAAAATCAAGGCGTTTTAGCATCTCCAAAGAATGACCGCCATAACCAAGGGTGGCGTCGAGACCAATCTGTCCGGGTGTGATCTGCAGAAACTCTAATATTTCATTTACACAGATGGAACGGTGCATACCGGCCGGTGTATTCCCTTTTTGAATTACTCTTGCTACGGTATCCGCATATTTCTCCGGTTGTAATTCCTTATATTTCTGATCATAAGTCTTAGGATGTGTGCCTTTATACCTCACCCGCCGTTTATGTTTTTGTTCTTGATGATCCATTGTAATTCCTACCTTTTCAATTATTATGTAGCTTTCTCTATATCATATCAAATACAAAATGCAAAAGCAAATGAATCGCGTAGAAGGTCATAAATGATATGTAGAAGAAGGTAATAAATCATCGAATATTGAAATTAAGGCAAGATTCTGTTAGAATTAGAATATCAACGGGAAAGGTTATAATGCTTTTTATTATAAAATGAAACTATGATATTTGGAATTATTTATTTGACAAGTTTTATAGCAAGCATAGCACTAATTGTTCTGCTACTAAAATGCAGTAAAATTGGCATATCCAAACGGTTATTTGCTATGACTTTACTCGTTTCCTTCTGGATCCTAATGGAGACCCTAAGCTATGTCCTCCCGGTCCGATGGATAATAGTATTTCAGCAGCTAAAATACATAGGAGTAATTCTGATTCCGCCCATTTTAATCATAACCGCAATTAATTTTTCTAGAAGGCGTACAGAAATTAAAGCGATTTATCAAATTCTCCTCTTTATTGTTCCGATACTTTCCCTTTTTTCGGTTCTTACGGGAGAGATACCATACCCGTTTCTCACCAGCCCGGAGGCTCATATTCAAAACGGAGTACCAATATTTACTTATACAAAAGATATTGGTTTTTTCGTGAATGCAATATATTCTTATATTTTAATTATAATATCCTGTTGTCTGCTTTTCCATCGTTCCATTCATTCCCCGAAGATTTATCGAACACAAGGTATGTTTGTATTCGTGTGTTGTACAACAGCGATTGTGACCAATTTTCTATTTATTACCCAGAAGCTGTTTCTTATGCCGATTGATACAACATCTATTTTTATCCTGATTACCCTCTCCATATTCTATTGGGGGATCTTTCATCTGCCTAAAACTATGATAGTACCTTATGCGAGAGATCTGGTGATTGAAAATATAAAAGATCTTCTTTTCGTCTTGGACAATGATGAATGCATTATTGATGTTAATCCCACCGGTTTGGAATTCTTACAGCTTCATGCGGACCACGAATTAAAGAAGATCACTCATATCTCAAAATTAGTCGGGATGAATATCGAGCATGTTATTAAGCATTTACCGGATATTGCTGAATTATCCCTACCCTTGAAGCCGAATCAGGAAAACACACTGATTGTGAAGAAAGATAATCGGACGCTGTACTATAATATAAATTCCGAAGAAATCTATGATCTCGATGAGCGAAAGATTGGAAAGCTATATTTGCTGCATGACATGACACAATGGCAAGAGCAATTGAATCATTTGATGAAATTAAACGAAGAGCTGATAATAACGGACAAAATTATTGATGATGCACTGGAGGGAATTATCATTACCGACCACAGGAATGTGATTATTCGTGTCAACGAATCCATGCTGAGGATGTCCGGATATGAGAAAGAGGAGCTCCTTGGGCGTAACCCCAGAATCTTCAAATCCGATTATCATGATTCTGATTTTTATAAAAAGATGTGGAAACAAGTTAATACAAAGGGGTTCTGGGAAGGTGAGATATGGGATAGACAGAAAACAGGGGAGGTTTATCCTAAATGGATGTCAATCACAACAATTAACAATTCCGATGGTAGGGTGACAAACTACATTGGAATATCCTCGGATATCACGAAAATGAAGAAAGCGGAGCAGGATATCCATCTTCTAGCCTATTATGATTCATTGACAGGTATTCCAAACAGAACGTTATTCTATGATCGTCTTAATTTGGCATTAAGTAGAGCAAAGAGAAATCATTCCGGCGTTGCCTTATGCTATTTGGATATTGACCGATTTAAACTAATCAATGATACTCTTGGATATGATGGCGGAGATTTTCTGCTCGTGGAGGTATCCAAAAGACTGCAAGCTGTGATTCGAGAAGAAAATATGCTGTTTCGCCTCGGGGGTGATGAGTTCACGCTCTTAATTGAAGGAGATAATTGCTCCGAGAAGGCTGCTATGATTGCTGAGAAAATTATAGAAGAGATCGGTAAGCCAATCTTGATAAAGGGAAATGAGCTAACGGTAAGTGTAAGTATTGGTATCGCCGTCGCTCCGGAGGATGATACAACGCTGGAGGGAATTCTTCGAAAGGCAGATAGTGCCATGTATCATTCCAAGGATACCGGACGAGGTAGGTATGCATTCTCATCAGCGGAGATTGAGAAGAGAAATCAAGAACAGTTAGAGCTTCAGCTACAATTAAAGCAAGCTCTTATGAAGGAAGAATTTGAACTGTTTTTACAGCCCCAGCTTTCCTATCTGGATCATAGCTATCAAATTATCGGTGCAGAAGCTTTGATTCGATGGAATAAAAATGGTAATGTCATTCCACCGGGGAAGTTTATTCCCGCGGCAGAAGAAAGCGGCTTGATTTTGCCAATCAGCAACTGGCTGGCTACCGAGATGTTCCGTATCGACCAGCAGCTGAAGGAACATGGGATTAGTACAAAGCTGGCATTTAATGTCTCAGTGAAGCAGTTTGAGAATAAGGATTTTATTGAGCTTTTGAGAAAGCTGCTGGAGGATCATGTCTCTCAGAAAATACATTTGGTAGTTGAGATAACAGAGAGTATGTTCATCAATGATTTATCCAGGGCGATTGAATATTTGCAGGAAATGAAAGATCTGGGAATCAGTATAGCGCTAGATGATTTTGGAACCGGATATTCCTCCTTAAGTTACCTAACCAGACTGCCCATCGATTATCTGAAGATAGATCGTTCCTTTGTCAGTAGGCTGGATGATACTCGTAACCGAAACCTTACCTATTCCATAATCTCTATGGCAAAGACACTGAAGCTGAAAACCTTAGCAGAGGGTGTTGAGACACTGGATCAAGCAGAAAAGCTACTGGAAAAGGATTGTGATGAGCTTCAGGGATATTATTTTAGTAAACCGATTCCCTTACGTGAATTTATCGAATTTTATCATCAATGGAATGGCAAGATAGAAAATTAAATATTAGGACCCGGCCTGTTTATGATATGCTTTCCCGGAAAGGAATTGTAATGCTTCAACTTCCTTTTTGAGAACTGTCATGACAGAGTCGGGTTATTTATTTGAAACAATAGAAAGTCGACAAGGTCTGCTTTCTATTGTTTTTTTGAATATAGGAAAAATAATAACCAGACAATGCTTATTCTATCATCAAGGAAAGTAATCTAATTATAGTTGATGAAAGCAATTTAATCATTGATGAAAGTAATTTAATATTTGAAGAAAGTAATTAAATAAAGTTACGAATAATAATGATAATCAATCTCAAATAACTTGACAGATGGAAGAATATATAATAGACTTATTTCGTCACTTGAGGAAAACCAATTTATGCAAATTATTTCATCAGTTATAGCCGGCTAACTCATTATGGTTGATCCGTAAAACTGAGTATTTTAATCAAAAAGGAGAATTATTATGAAATTCAATAAGATCGGAATGATCGCAATTGCATTAACCTTGTCTCTAACGGCTTGCTCCAACACATCAAAGACACCTTCCGAGGTACCGGATACGGTAGCTCCGACAGAAGCACCGGTAACCGAGGCACCGGCGGACTCTTCTTCATCCAATGATGGTGAGTCGAATACGGAGGTACAATATCCAATAACAATCAAACATGCCTTTGGTGAAACTGTATTAAATGAGAAGCCGGAGCGTATTGCCACCATTTCCTGGGGAAACCAAGATGTTCCTTTGGCACTGGGTGTAGTTCCGGTAGGTGTATCACAAGCTAACTATGGTGTCCTTGATGACAGCGGCTTATTACCCTGGACTCTGGAAGGCTTCAAGAGCTTGGGTGTAGATAATCCGGTCATATTCAATGATACCGATGGTCTGAATTATGAAGCAATCAGTGATGTGGAGCCCGATGTGATCCTGGCAGCTTATTCCGGTATCACTCAGGAGGAATATGATTTGTTATCATCAATCGCACCGGTGGTAGCATATCCCACTCTAGCATGGCAAACCTATTGGCGTGATCAGATAATCATGGATGCATCCGGCATGGGTATGAAAGCAGAGGGAGAGGAATTAGTCGCTAAGCTGGAGCAGCTTATCGTAGAGAAGACTGCACAGTATCCTCAGATCGCAGGTAAGTCAGCAGCCTTTTTCTATTTCAACCCTGCTGATTTAGGTAAATTCTATATCTACCTTCCGACGGATCCCCGTGCAGCATATCTTACAGACCTGGGAATGGAATTCCCGCAGAGTGTATTGGACTTAGCTGCGGGCAGTGAAAGCTTTGCGCTGGAGCTCAGTGCAGAGAATGTGGATGTACTTAATGATATTGATATCATAATTGCTTACGGTGATGCCGCATTGCTGGAAGCAATGAAGGCTGATCCTTTGGTAGGTACCATTCCCGCAGTTCAGAGAGGCTCTGTAGCGCTTATTACAGACGGAACACCTCTAGCGGCATCCGGTACCCCAAGTGCATTATCCATACCCGCTACCATCGATGAATACCTGAACCTAATCGGAGAGGCAGCTGATAAAGCAGAATGAAATTAACAAAAACAATAATAATTGTAATTGGTAGCGTTCTTGGTATCGCATTGTGTGTGATAGCCTCCTTGGCTTTCGGTGCCCGTAACGTGGATTTTTCGGAGGTAGTGAATGCACTGCTTCACAGGGAGTCTGAAGCCTTTGAGGCGATCGTTGTACGAGAACGGATTCCAAGAACCGTATTTGGTCTCATC
>JAEYXC010000411.1 GCA_023428655.1 Bacillota bacterium
TACTTTACGATTCTTCCTGCTCATGGCGTGTTAACTCCTTCCATATTAAATTAAAATACTCTTGAAATTCTGGTGCACTCCGACTAGTGAAGGGTGTCCGGTTCGGTATGGACAGCTTAATATCAAAGACCTGTTTGACAGTACCCGGTCTGTGAGATAATACAATCACTCGGTCGGCCATGGAGATGGCTTCGGAAATGTCGTGGGTAATGAGAATTGCCGTTTTCTTTTCCTTACGAATAATACCCCAGATATCATCCGCTACCTCCAATCGCGTCTGATAGTCCAGGGCAGAAAAGGGTTCATCCAAAAGGAGAATATCCGGCTCCAATAACAGAGTCCGAATTAAGGCTGCTCTTTGCCTCATCCCACCGGAGAGCTTAGAAGGATGAGAATTCTGAAAGGTGATCAGACCGTAGGTGTTAAGCAATTCATTTATTTGAACATAGCTGTTTTCTGACAGCTTATGCTGTATTTCCAGACCCAAAGTGACATTCTTTAGCGTATTGCGCCATTCCAGCAGCTGATCCTTTTGAAGCATATATCCAATGTTCTTACCGGAGGATTTTATGTCCTTTTCATTGATATATATAAAACCACTGCTGGGCTCAATCAAACCTGCTATCAGCGAAAGCAGAGTAGATTTTCCACAACCGCTGGGTCCTACAATGCTTAAGAATTCCCCCTCATTTACATGAAAAGAAACATCGAATAATGCCGGTGTTTCCCCTTCGAGACTATGATAGGTGTAGCTGAGGTGATCTATTTTGAGTAATTCGCCCATAGGTGTTACCTCCATTCTTGCTTATACAGTATTATATGACTGGGTAATTTAGAGGTTCCTTGAAGGGATAATTGTTACAAAAATATGGCAAGTGGTGGAAAAGGATGGCAGAGATCAGGATTGACTTTAGTCAGTCATAATACTATAATGTTCTTATGATTGACCTGCGAAGATAGCAGGTATCGTAGTCGGATGAAGGATTTGGGAGAGACCGCCGGAAGCGTTGGCGGCGCCGAAGGGGAATGCGAAAACTCTCAGGCAAAAGGACCAGATCTGGACGATACTCTGGAAAGCGATTCGGCACCGAAGAAGCAATTCTCTGTTTCTTGCGAAAGAATATAACAGGGGAGAATCTTTCAGGTAAACCAACAGAGGCGTATTGATACATTCAGTACGTCTTTTTTTAGTGGAAAAAAGAGCGAAGAGGAATGGGGGATTACAATGGAGTTAAAAACGCAACTTTATGATTGTCATATCAAGGCAGCAGGAAAGATGGTTCCCTTTGCCGGTTATCTATTGCCGGTTCAGTATGAAACGGGAGTCATCACGGAGCATATGGCGGTAAGGAATTCAGCTGGTTTATTTGATGTATCCCATATGGGGGAGGTACTGCTAAAGGGCAAGGATGCACTGGCAAATGTACAGCACTTGGTAACGAATGATTGCAAGAACATGTACGACGGTCAGGTTAAATACAGTCCTATGTGCAACGAAGAGGGAGGAGTGGTTGATGATCTTCTAATCTATCAGAAGAATAAAGAGGAGTATCTGATTGTTGTGAATGCAGCAAACCGTTATAAGGATGTGGAATGGATGAAGTCACATCTAATCGGAGAAGTAGAATTTTCCGATATCTCGGATGAGATCTCTCAAGTAGCACTTCAAGGACCTAGGTCGAAGGAAATCCTCTGTAAGCTTACCAACGAGGAAATGCTTCCTGTGAAATATTACAGCTTTAAGGAAGAGGTCATGGTTGGAGGGATACCCTGTCTGATCTCAAGGACCGGTTACACCGGAGAAGACGGATATGAGCTCTATTGCAGGAATGAGGATGTGACCAAGCTATGGAAGCTACTCCTGGAGGCCGGCAATTATGATCTTGATCGCAACGGCAGGAGGACGGATGCAACGGAGGATTATGTATTAATTCCCTGTGGGCTTGGAGCAAGAGATACGTTACGCTTAGAAGCTGCCATGCCCCTATACGGTCATGAAATGGATGATACCATATCTCCGAGAGAGACCGGCTTGGACTTTGCGGTGAAGCTTGAGAAGGAGGACTTTATCGGCAAGTCCGGTATTCTCTCACGTGGTGAGCCAAAGAGAATACGGGTCGGACTGAATATCACCGGAAGAGGAATCGCCAGAGAAGCATGTCCGGTATACCATAATAATGAGCAAATCGGTATAACTACCTCAGGAACCCATTGTCCTTATCTGGGCCGAGCTGTTGCCATGGCTCTGGTTGACATAGAGCATCATGCTTTGGGAACACAGGTAGAGGTGGAGGTAAGAGGCCGCAAAATTGCAGCGGAGGTCGTAGCATTACCGTTTTATAAACGTGCAAAATAAAGAGCAAATTCTCTTTAGATAGGATCGCCTTTTGTATGGGTGACAGCATTTTATGCAAGTGGCTTCAGAAGGAAAAGAGTAAAGGGCAATACAACACCGAATTTGCTTATACGTGAAAGAGAAGTAATTATGGAACAAATTATATTATACTTGGAGGTTAATCAAGATGAAGGAGTTATTATTTGCAAAATCACATGAGTGGGTACAATTCAGTAATGCTACTACGGCTAAGGTTGGAATTTCCGATTATGCGCAGAAGGAGCTTGGGGATCTGGTATTTGTAAATCTGCCGGAGGTGGGGGATGAGGTAGCTGCCGGTGAGGAGTTTGCGGATGTTGAGTCGGTAAAAGCGGTATCCAGTGTCTACAGCCCGGTTACCGGTGTTGTTAAAGCAATTAATGAGGAGCTGTTAGATCATCCGGAGTTGATTAATTCCGATGCATATGATGCTTGGTTTATTGAGGTTGAGGAGATCACCGATCAATCAGAGCTATTATCGGAGAGGGAATATAACGAGCTGAATTCATAAGGAGGAGCAGTATGGGCACCTATATACCGAATACGTCAAAGGAACAGCAGGAGATGTTAAGGACCATCGGCTATCAGGACATCCGTGAACTGTTCCAAACGATACCCAAGGAGGTCTACCTGGAGGAAGGCTTGAGGTTGAATAAAGGCTTATCCGAGTTCGAGGTTAGAAGGAGGATGACCGACATCGCGGCGAAGAATACAGTGTTTTCTCCAATCTTTCGCGGAGCCGGAGCATACAATCATTATATTCCCTCCATCGTAAGCCAAATTACCTCCAAGGAGGAATTTGTTACTGCTTATACACCCTATCAGGCAGAAATTAGTCAGGGGATTTTGCAGTCCATCTTTGAATATCAGACCATGATCTGTGAGCTAACTGGAATGGAGGTGTCCAATGCCTCTGTTTATGATGGAGCATCAGCAGCAGCCGAAGCAGTGATTATGTGTAAGGAGCGCAAGCGTAATAAAGCATTCATCTCTTCCACCGTTCATCCGCAGACAATTGAGACAATAAGAACCTATTGCAGTGGTACGGATATTGAGGTTGTTATCGTACCGGAGAAGGAAGGCAGAACGGATATGGATAAGCTGAGGGCAATGATGGACAATGAGACCGCCTGTGTACTGATTCAGCAGCCTAATTTCTATGGCCTTTTGGAAAACGGAGACGAGGTAGGAGGACTTATAGCTGGTACGGATGTAAAATATATCATGAGTTGTAATCCCATATCCCTCGGAGTTCTCAAAGCACCCATTGAATACGGAGCGGATATCGCAGTTGGGGAAGGTCAGCCACTTGGAATTCCCCTTTCCT
>JAEYXC010000421.1 GCA_023428655.1 Bacillota bacterium
TTTTTGTTATACAGCAGGGGAGCTGTATAACCATAGCGTATAATAGGGTGGGAGTAGAAAGTGTTTTATCACTGTCTATGGATAACAGTATACCGAGCAAATGTGTACACAATGTGACCATTTTATAAAATTTAGCTAAAGAAGAGAAACAAAATATGAAATTTGTCATAACGGTCGAAGCTTCTAGCCTTCTGTCCTCACAACGTACAAAAGAAACAAAAAAACCTGCATTGCAGGTTTTTTTGTTTCTTTACAACAGCGAAGAAGTTAACACCGCTATTGTATATTTATAATGTAGGGAGGAGGAGAGTGAAAATAAAATTTCACTTTCTATCACATAGTATAAATGGTAGATATGAGATAAATATGGATAGAATAAAGACTTTTTGTGAATAAAATGGTACATAAATGTGTCAGTTTTGATGATTGCTTCCAATATGATTCACTTGCTATAATGAGGTTTTTTGTGTAATATTATGTTGGGTATTCGTATATTTAAATGAAGAAGCAAAGACATAGCTCCAAGTGGGAGATATGTTATTTAGAGTGAAGCGGGGATAAGATCATTATATGAAAATTAATTTGAATAATTTAAGCATAAGAAGCAAGCTGCTACTGCTTTATTTCATCTGTGTATTAATTCCCATTATCATAACGGATGCAATCATAATGTATAATGTGAATCAGAATTATAAAGAGAGTCAGCTTAGGGATCTTAGGCATGCGATGGAACGTGTGGAGTATAATTTAAGTCAGAATATTGATGCCTGTACTCTATTTACCAATAATATGTATACCGACGGTTTATTGGATAAATTCCTGAACAAGCAATATAAAAGCTATAATGATTATTATGTGGAATATAATAAAATGCTCGATAATAACAGCTTGAGCTACAACTATAATGCTGGATTGTTATACAAAATCGAAATCTTAGCAGATAACGATACCATGATTGGTGGAGGAAAGATCTCTACCATAAAATCCGTGAAGGATACGGACTGGTATCAGGAATTTCAGAATAGTGGAAAGAATATCTTTCTTTACTCCTATTACGATGAGAGTAAAAAGTTTATTCCTGGAAGTGGCTCCTGTCGAACCATAAGTATTATACGAAGACTTGATAATTTTGGCAAAAATAATATCGAAAAGCTGCTTAAAATCGATGTTAACTATAATGTATTATTGATGCATGTCTTGAACGAGAAGATTAATGGGACGATTTATGTAAGGAATGACGACTATGTATTATTCTCCAACATACCCAATACCAGTGGTATGAAGGTCTTTGAAGCAGCCAATACCCTGCAGGATAAAACCCCGACACTCCGAAGAACCTTTGACAGCAGTAATCAGGAATGGGAAATATTAGTCTATGCGAATGAAACTCCCTTCTGGCATGTATTAACTCAGAACAAAGGGCTTCTTTACTTAATTATACTGGATATTTTTGTACCTACGCTCCTTATCTATATGATCGGGCAATCCATCTCCCATCGACTGACGGTTGTGTCAGCTTATTTGGGAAAGGTGGAGAATGAGCAGTTTGAGATCATTGAATGTATGGAAGGGGAGGACGAGATCGGAAAGGTAATCCGAAGCTATAACATGATGGTGCTCCGTATTAAGGAGCTGATCGAGGTCGTATTCAAAGGAAAGGCAGAGAAGCAGGCTCTGGAGCTGTCGAAAAAGCAAGCGGAGCTGCAGGCGATTCAAAGTCAGGTGAATCCGCACTTCCTATTCAATACTCTTGAGTCGATTCGGATGAGAAGCTTGATCAAGGAAGAGAAGGAAACGGCAAATATTATCGGTGAGCTGGCAATTCTATTTCGAAAGAGTATGACCTGGGGAGATGATTCTATTACCATCGAGGAGGAGATGGATTTTATTGAGAAATACATAAACATCCAGAGGTATCGTTATGGGGATAAGATAAAATTCCATCATTATATAATGCCGGCTTGTAAAAGCTACCGGATTCCGAAGCTCACGATAAGCAGCTTTATTGAAAATGCCTGTGTACATGGTCTTGAGACTGTGGAAAATGTGGGGGTTATTTCACTTGCCATTACAAGGAATGAAGAATATTTGTTCATAGAAATCTCCGATAACGGAAAGGGCTTTGAAGGTCTGCGACTGGAGGAGATTCGAAGAATGATTGCTAATGCAGATCATAAGATGCTGAGTGAATCGAAGAGTACGGGAATGCTGAATGCCTATTTAAGATTAAAGATGCATTTTGATAATCAGATAGTTTTCGATATTGACAGTAAGACGGAGAATGGTACTGATATCATGATACAGATACCGCTTAGTTCTGTAGCAAAAACAGATAGGTAGGAATGGTTTGAAAATACAGGAGGGTAATGTGAATGATAAAAGTAATGATTGTTGATGATGAACCCTTTATTCGACAAGGTTTGGGTATTCTAATCAACTGGGAGCAGTATGGCTTTAAGGTGTGCGGAGAAGCTGCAAATGGAAAGGAAGCCCTCACCTTGATGCAGGAAACGGAATATGATCTGGTTATCACGGATATTAAGATGCCCAATATGAGCGGCTTAGAGCTGATCGAATATACCTGGGAAAATATTTCGAAGCAAACAAGATTTATCATACTAAGTGGCTTTTATGAATTTGAATATGCCAGAAAAGCAATTAAATACGGTGTTGTCGATTATGTGCTTAAGCCGGTACAAAGGGATGAATTAATTCGAGCGCTGGAGAATTATAAGGAGCAGTATTTTAAGAAAATTGCAGAACGAAAGAAGCTGGAGCATTCGGATAAGCTAGCCTTTGATCGCAATTTAACCTATCTGATTTCGGATAAGTATGATCAGGAGAACCTTTTCTATGTTAGGAATACGGTGTCATCCGGTACGGACGTAAGGTATATCAGTATTGAATTCGATTCCTTGGAGCCGAAGTTTAAAGCCTTAACCAAGGAGGGGAAGATTAAGGTAAAAAACGAGCTGTATGATTCCTTACGGGCTTATCTGGGTGAGCATTGGTATCATGCTTATATGGAGGCTCATCCTTATGAGGATATTTATGGCGTAGGCTTTATTTTTGCGAGACGATTTGCGGAGGACGCCGGAATCGACGAGAAGAAATACATACAAAGACTATACCACCGCTTAGCGGATTCGTTGTCATACAAATTGACAATTTATATAGGTCAGAGGGTGGAGGATATCAGTCGGATCTCCGAATCCTATAAATCAGCAACCATAGCGAGAACCTTTCAGCTTTTCTCCAAAGCAAAGGATATTGCATATTATGACGAGATCAAAGGAAGGCAGAGCACCAATCGTCATCCCGTTGATAAGGAAATGATGGATGAACTCATCAAATCCATAGAAGAGAATGATGTGGTGGAGATTGAGAAGAGAATTGAAGAGGTTTATGAGCATTTTAAGGAGCTGGCAGCTGAACCGGATATTATTAAAATTAATTTGGATTATCTGCT
>JAEYXC010000017.1 GCA_023428655.1 Bacillota bacterium
TCTTCACTTAGTACTTTCACGAATATGAATAGGGAACGTTGCAGCTAACTGCAGCGTTCCCTATTCTTGAATCAAATAATTTCTCTGCGATAATACCTTAAGATAAGCCTGTTCCCAATATTCATCCTGCATATTGCCGGAGGGTACATAGCCATAAGCATTTTTGGTAAATTCCTCCGTTAACCGATAGACCTCAGGCAGGATATTATCCCCCGTCACTAATTGATATTGTACCAGCTTTGCGAAGGTCTTTGATTTTGATGGCAAATCACTTTCATTGAATTCCTTTATCAGCTGATCAAGGTCATACTCCAGTGAAATAAATTCCGGTCTCCACCCCTTATAGTCTCCATGGATAATTGCAAACTGGGCTTGGCCTGCGACTCCCATAGCAATACCGACAGAGCCAGGATTAATCAAGGTCTTACCGTTATAATCAAATTGTCCTTGTTTATGAGTATGTGCACAAATCAATAGATCTGTTTCTTGTTCCATCAGCCGCTGCTTAGCCAGTTCACTTCCCATATGTAATAGCTCCCGGTCAGAGCTAGGTGATCCATGGCATATCATAAATTCAGGATACCCCTCTATTGAGACAAGCTGGCTGATATCACATCCCCGAAACAGGTCCAGATCCTCCTTCGTAAGATTCTCATAGGTATAAAGAAGAGAACCTGTATTGGAGCTGTAGCTCCAATCATTCTCTGCGGCTTCCTGATGCTCAAGCTGATAGCTCTCCCGGTTTCCACGTATCATACGGTAAGGATATCTCTTACAGATAGCTCTGATCAATGCCAGAGTCTTAGCAGGATAGGGACAGTCACTGATATAATCCCCAAGAAACAGATAACCGTCCACTTCCTCCTCTTCACAATATTTAAGGCAACGCTCCAGTGCCTTATAATTACTATGGATATCGCCTAACAATGCAAGTTTCATGGATTTATAACCTCATGTATGTAACCTATTTAAAAGCCTAATCTTAGTAGCAAAATCATTGTAACAAAAAAATCGTTCTCCGGATAGCCTTCTACTTAACATTTCATAAAATGCGAAGTCATGCTACCGCAAAAAACGATTTTGATTTTACCATTATCTAAAAGGCCTTCGAATTAGCTCATTCTTTCTCTAACTACATTCCAGTTAATATTCTTCATAAAGGCATTGATATAGTCCACCTTCTTGTCCGCATATTGCAGAAAATAAGCATGCTCGTACATATCTAGAACCAGAACCGGTGCCGAATAGGCGATATTCCCAACATCATGAGCATCCAGACTAATATTACGATATCGCATGCTTCTTTGATCCAGGCATAGCACTGCCCAGCCACGGCTTGCCTTCGCGGTAGCGATGAAATCCTCCTGCCACTTCCCTACACTACCAAAACTCTCTTCTAGGATAGGGACTACCGTCTCATCCGGAGCTTCTGATTTACCACCGATATTCTCAAAATACAATTCATGTAAGATAACTCCATCCAGTGCAAAGGTCTCGCCACGCTTTAATTCTCGGTACCAGCTGAAGGTAGTATTTGCTTGGTCCCTCTGGGCGTCCCCCTTATTTAGTATCTCGTCAATTTTATTGATATTTGTTACATATCCCTCATACAATCGCATGTGAGCATCAAATTGATCCCGGTTGATGACCGTTATATCCTCTGTATAATTAAATTGCACCTTTTCGATCATAGCTTCCTCCTTTTCCTAAGCATCATTGATTTATTAATATCTTACGAAGGCAAGTCCAAATTTATGCATAAGAAAGTATCATTTGTTTATAGCAATCCTTCGATGGAAATTCTCCTTATAACTTTACCGACACCACTACATCATTTATGGATCATAATATTCTGGGAGTATAAAAAAAGAGGTAGGAAAAGCTCCTCGGTAATAGAATAATCAATTACCAGAGGGATTTCTTCCTACCTCTTTATGATTTTAAACCTAAAGTAAGCATAATGTAAAAGTACACTCACATGACATACTTGCTTCCATTTATGCGAATTAGTACGCAAGCCGAATCCATCCGAAGAAGCATATTAATTGCTGTTGTATTTCACTAAAATAATCCGGTTATCTTACCGTTATCATCCACATCGATTCCCTCTGCAGCGGGAACCTTAGGCAGTCCGGGCATTGTCATAACCGTACCGGTAATCGCAACCACAAAGCCTGCACCGGCAGATACATAGACTTCACGAATATTGATGTCAAAACCCGACGGTCTGCCCAGCTTGGTGGCATCATCCGATAAGGAATATTGATTTTTTGCCATACAGACCGGAAGCTCCTTATAGCCTAAGGCTTCAATGGTCTTAATTGCACTCTCGGCAGCAGGATCAAAGGTCACACCATCTGCACCGTAGATCTCCTTCGCAATGGTCCGTATCTTCTCCTTAATGGAGAGTGTAACATCATATAACGGTTGATAATTGCTCTGCTTCGATTCCATGGTAGCCAGAACCTTTTTCGCCAGATCCACGCCGCCTTCGCCACCCTTTTCCCATACCTCACAAAGGGAGAACTCACAATCTCTTTCCTCACAGAAGGACTTCACATATTCAAGCTCAGCATCCGTATCCGAAACAAATCGATTTAGGCTGACCACCACAGGAACACCGAATTTCTGAAGATTTTCAATATGCTTTTCCAGATTAACGATACCCTTCTTTAAGGCCTCCAGGTTTTCAGAGCTTAATTCTGTCTTTGCAATACCACCGTTGTACTTTAATGCTCTTATTGTTGCCACCAATACAACCGCATCCGGCTTCAATCCAGCAATTCTACACTTGATATCCAGGAACTTCTCCGCACCCAAATCAGCACCAAACCCAGCCTCCGTTACGACAACATCGGCTAATTTAAGGGCTGTCTTCGTGGCTCTCACGCTGTTACAGCCATGGGCAATATTAGCAAAAGGGCCACCATGAATGATTGCAGGGGTGTTCTCCAGCGTCTGGATCAAATTAGGCTTCAAGGCGTCCTTCAAAAGCGCGGCCATTGCTCCTACTGCATTTAGCTGTTTCGCAGTAACCGGCTTGCCATCATAGGTATAAGCAACAACGATACGACCGAGACGTTCCTTGAGATCCTTCTTATCATCTGCAAGGCAAAGCACCGCCATGATCTCTGAAGCTACGGTGATGATAAAATGATCCTCCCGTACCACTCCATCCGCCTTACGTCCCAGTCCTACCACGATATTTCGTAGTACTCTGTCGTTCATATCCACACATCTCTTCCATACGATCTGATTTGTATCAATACCCAAAGCATTTCCCTGCTGTATATGATTATCCAGCATAGCTGCTAATAGGTTATTCGCCGAGGTGATGGCATGAAAGTCACCGGTAAAATGAAGATTAAGATCCTCCATTGGAACCACCTGTGCATAGCCGCCACCTGCTGCCCCACCTTTAATACCAAAACAAGGACCAAGGGAGGGTTCACGCAGAGCAATACAAGAACGCACCTTCATCAGACCTAAGGCCTGCCCCAAACCAACCGTCGTTGTAGTCTTTCCTTCCCCTGCCGGAGTTGGATTAATCGCAGTAACCAGCACCAGCTTTCCATCCGGGTTATTCTTTACCTTATCCCATAATTCATCGGATAGCTTAGCCTTATGCTTGCCATAGTACTCCAAATCCTCCTCTGAGATCTCCAGCTTCTCAGCTACTTCCCTGATATGCTTAAGATGTGCTTCCTGTGCGATCTGAATGTCTGATTTCATTCGTATAGCCCTGCCTTTCTTGATTAAGATTCTGTTTGTATTATGATATTGATTGTAGCATTTATACTCCATTTATCAAGCCATGAATTAAATTTAACTTATTAATAATTTTAATTTTCTTTATCACTCGTCAGAGGGCTTATGAGCTTATCATTAATTATACTAAATTACCTCCTCCTAATCAATGAATAATCCATTCTTATCCGATACGATTTCAAATCAAGTGTAAAACCCTATGAACTATCTTGTCTGCGTCATTTTACTTAATATACCTTTATTTGAATGGAAATAACGCTAATCTATTGCTGTCGAATAATAAATAATAAAAAGTCCTTGCGTTTATAAATGTCTAAAGTTATACTATTAATAATTTAAATGTCAAGTGATACTGTTTTACTGAATTAGAAAGGATGCTCCTTATGAAATATAATACCGTAATTTTTGATTTGGACGGAACCTTATTGAATACCTTGGATGATTTAAGGGATAGCCTTAATGAAGTACTGATATCGAAGGGTTATGCTCCAAGAACACTTGAGGAGGTTCGGCGTTTCGTTGGTAACGGAGTACGTAATCTCATTCGCAGATCCGTTCCCGAGGAATGCAGTGACGAAATGGTTACTCAGATTATGGCGGAATTCAAGGAAAATTATAAGCATAATATGCAGAATAAGACCAGACCCTATAACGGTATTATGGAATTGTTGCTAGATTTATACCGATATAATTATAAGATAGCAATTGTATCCAATAAATATGATGCTGCCGTTAAGGAATTAGCCAGAACCTATTTTGGCAACCTGATACCCGTAGCCATCGGCGAGACCAGTGAAATTAAGAGAAAGCCTGCCCCGGACAGTATCTTTACTGCAGTGAAGGAGCTCGGCTCCAGCTTAAGCTCCACTATCCTCGTTGGCGATTCTGAGACCGATGTTCAGACCGCAAAAAATGCCGGTATTCCCTGCATCGGTGTTACCTGGGGCTTTCGATGTCGTGAGGTCCTAAGACGCGAAGGTGCGGACTATCTCATCGATACTCCGAAGGAGCTGCTGACTTTAATTTAAAAATGTGATTGCGCCCATGCTAGGCGCACTAACTATAAATAGAAGGAGGTCCTAAATGGGACCTCCTTCTATTTTCATATTAATATGGTGATCAAAAATTTCTCTATCGCTCTAAATTACCGCTCCTTCCATAATTGCAAAGGTCTTATTCTCACAGTCAATCTCTGCTAAGGCTCCATAGGGAAGGCAGATCTTTGGTTCGGTATGACCGAAATTTATGTTAACCAGCACCGGAAGATCCTCTCTATGAAACTCAGCAAGCACCTTCTTGATTACCTTATTGTATTCGTCATAATACGCCTCATCCTGTGGCTTTCCAAATATGATACCGCGCAGTCGCCCAAGGATCCCATTAATTCCTAGGATTCTCAGTGACACCTCCACGTACCATACCGGAGGTTTATCCTCCGAGGTTTCCAAGAACATGATTCCATAATCAAAGGAGGACGGCTCTGGAAATAGCTCCGTTCCTCGAAGCATATCAAATACCTCCAGACATCCTCCTAAGAGTCTACCCTGAATAATTCCCTTTCCCTGGAGCAGCTCATACCCGCTATTTGGATTTTTCCTTCTTGCAATATTCTTATTCTCCACCCGCCAAGGTAATCGTTCACTGGTCCATTCCTTTGCCGGAGGAATGATACCTACCGGTTCCTCGCAAAATAAGGTCTTCTTTAGGTATTCGACAGTATAGTCATCCATGGCATTATTTTCCGCAAAATCCACAAGCAGTGTAGGGCCATAGATACTGGATATCCCGGCCTTAAAACAGATCAGATGAGTTGTGGTTGAGTCAGAATACCCCAAGAATATTTTCGGATTATTATGTATCACCTCAAAATCAATATAGGGAAGCATTCGTATACTCTCAATTCCACCGATACAGGCAATGATTGCTTTAATTTCCGGATCAGCAAAGGCTTTCATCAGATCCTCCGCTCTTTTCTCAGGATGCTCGTATATGTAATCGGATCCCATTAAGGTATGCTCCATCTCAACAACCTTAAGGCCAAATACCTTCTCTAAGCGTTCCTTTCCCTGCTTATAACGCCACAAAATCTCTGCATCTCCTGCCCCTCCCCAGGACAAGCTGACCGTAGCCACCTTGTCTCCCGGCTGTAATTTTTGTGGTTTTAATAATTCCTTCATTCTCTGACACCTCAGCTTTCCATCCATAATAATTATTCTTCATTGCTTTCATAATCTGCTTTTGATAAAGGATAGATATTTCTCTACAATATTAATATCCGAGCATTGATACAGCATCCGGGAACCCACCACATCTTCAATCTCATTAAAGATCAGCTCCCCCTCGTCTCCGATTATAAAATCAATCCCAACCAAACCAAAATCAAAACGGTTTATAATCCGGTTAACTAAATCCATCTCGGCCGCCGACAATGAATAGAGCTGAACCTCACCACCCAGGGAAAAGTTAGACTTAAATCCCTCCTTAGCCGTTCGTAGAACAGAGGCAATGATTTCTTTACCGATGACATACACTCTTAAATCCTGATTTTTTGTTCCCGTCAAGGGTTGAACCACAACATCGCTGCCGGATAGCTTAAGGATTATCTCCTCCTTATATTCGTTGCTCATACTCTGTGGTTTACCTGGAAGCAGAAAAACCTGCTTCCCACCATGCCCATCGACGGACTTTATAACAGTCGGTGTTTCAATCTGTTCAATCACTTCCCGAAGCATGCCATTTCGATAGAACCGGGAATCCACCATTTTAATTCCTGCCTGGGCCAGATATTGATAGGTTCTGGCCTTATCATTACAGATTTCAGAAACAAAGGAATTGTTAAACACCGGGATCCACATATACTCCAGCTGCTTAGTCAGCAGTGGATTGATGGCGCGACAGATCGAAAAATCCGGCCTGGGGAGAAGCTCCTTTTGATGGATTATGAACCACTGTCCATCTTGAATTCCAAATTCCATATCCTCCACCAACAGAAGCTTGAAATCAATTCCCTGCTTTGCTCCCTCTTGGAGATAAAACTGAATATATTGCTTGTTATATATAGCATTGTCACGATGATAGATAATCCAACCATGCATACTATCTCACCTCTTATTTAAGATATGTTCTATGATAGCATCCGCAGCATTCACACCGGTACAATCATAAATATTTTTAAAATGAGCATTGGAGTTCACCTCACAGACGATGGGCTCCCCCACTTCACCGAACAGAAGATCCACCCCTGCAAAATCCAATCCAATCCTCTCACAGCAGGATATTGCCAGTTCCTTCTGTTGCTTTGTCGGTTCATAGGGCTGCATCCTTCCTCCGATGGAGAGATTGGCACGAAAATCACCATTCTCGGAAAATCGGAACATACTTGCGATAACCCGCCCTCCAACCACCTGAAGACGTAGGTCCCTGCCAAAGCTGGATCTTAGAAATTCCTGGAACAGCAAAGGCTTTGCTCCGATCGCCTGCATTTTCTCCCTTGCTTCTTCCATATTATGAACCAGATAGACCTGTTGACCAAAGGAACCGAAGCACTCCTTGATGATCATCGGAAATCCAAGCCGCCCTCCAATTTCCTCAAGAAACTCATAATTGGTATAGCCAATGTTATCAAAGGTCTTAGGCGCAATAATCGTTCGTGGCATGGGGATCTCTTTGTTCATCAACGTAAGATGGGTTAATGCCTTATCATCACAGACCTCGATTGCTCTGGCTGAGTTGTATACCGGATATCCCAGCTGCTCCAGATAATAGGCAAGCTTCACATCCTTATCCCAAAAGAGAATAAAATCCGCTAATTGCTCCGATTTGGAGTTGGAAATATCAACTAGAAGCTGGGCATTGGTTCGCAGCTCCATAAAAACTTCGTATTTTTTGGAGGCTTCCAGAAGCCATGTATGAATCTCATTAAATTTGTTGGAATTCAGAAATTCATTAACGATTAATAAACCCTTCAACTCTAATCCTCCCCTTGTTCCTATTCTAATAGAATGGTCTGAACCGATATCTTTTCATTCTTACTTAAGTTATCGCCTATTGTAGCATAAATCATGAAAAAATATCAATCAATATCTCGGAGCATAAGAGTGTGCCCATGCTGGGCACACAATAGAAACAAGATGAATTGAAGATCAATCCATCTTGTCATAATTGCGTGTCCGTGTACTTTTACGGATTAATACTCCTCCAAATACTGCTCAAATTTCTCCGGGGACATTAAAATCTTTCTAGGCTTTGTGCCCTCCTCCGGTCCAACGACACCTGCTTCCGCTAATTGGTCCATAATTCTTGCTGCTCTGTTGAAGCCAATCTTATAGACCCTCTGGAGCATTCCGATGGAGGCTTTATCCTTCTCGATAATGAATTTTCCTGCCTCTGCAAAATATTCATCCCGTTCATCTTGACCACCTGCGACTGTTGCTTCACCAATTTTCGCATTATTAATCTTATCATGTATGTCATCACTATAGGATGCTTCATTATTATTTTTCTTAAGGAATTCCACCACGGAGCTTACCTCCTTATCAGAGATAAAGGCACCCTGTATACGAACCGGCTTCGGATAACCGGAAGGGAAGAACAGCATATCCCCTTTCCCTAACAGCTTTTCCGCACCACTGCCATCCAATATGGTTCTGGAATCAATGGCAGAGGATACAGCGAATGCAACTCTTGAGGGAATATTCGCCTTAATCAGACCGGTGATGACATTTACACTGGGTCTTTGGGTTGCAATGATCAGATGAAGTCCTGCAGCTCTCGCCATTTGAGCCAGACGACAAATCGAATCCTCCACCTCTCCAGGGGCAACCATCATAAGATCCGCCAACTCGTCGATGATAATGACAATCTGAGGTAATTTCTGATAATTTTCATCATTCAGATATGCCACTTCAGAAACCTTTTCATTATAACCCTTCAAATCCCTCACATTTACATCGGCAAATTTCTTATATCGTTCTGTCATCTCCATAACAGCCCAATTCAATGCAGCCGACGCTTTCTTCGGATCTGTTACAACGGGAATTAGCAGATGGGGTATTCCGTTATAGACATTTAACTCAACCACCTTGGGATCAATCATGATCATACGTACATCCGAAGGCTTTGCTTTGTATAAAATACTCATAATCAAGGTGTTGATACAAACGGATTTACCGGAACCCGTTGCACCTGCTATCAGCAAATGTGGCATCTTTGCAATATCTGTGATAACCGTCTGACCACCGATATCCTTACCTACTGCAAAAGCAATATCGGAAGGATGCTCCGTGAATTCCTTGCTCTCAATCATATCACGGAAGGCCACCATGGAATTTTCCTTGTTGGGAACCTCAATGCCCACCGCTGCTTTACCGGGAATCGGCGCTTCAATACGGATGTCTGCAGCAGCCAGATTCAACTTAATATCATCGGATAGAGC
>JAEYXC010000036.1 GCA_023428655.1 Bacillota bacterium
ACCAATTCCTATGGAAGTGTTACAATGGATCGTCTTAGGATAAATGATCTAAAGCTGAATTTAAGCAGCGGAGATTGTAAGTTGATGGGAGGCGACATAATAACCACGGATGTTCGAAACAGCTACGGTGATGTAACACTACAGCTCCTCGGAGCTCCATCAAGCTATTCACTGGACCTGGATACCTCCTTTGGCAGGATACGTGTGAATGATCGCCAATATGAGGAGAGTGTCAACCTTCCAGGCTCAGGGGATCGAACAATTAAAGCTGAGCTTAGCAGTGGTGACGTAACCATTGATTTTAAAGAATAAACTGTATCGTATATGTATTAGAAATCGTTAATGACAAATTAACATAAGAGCACTTATGGACTTTTGACAATAGACGTCAATCAGTCACAAACAGAAAGGGAGAATGGATATGATTATTACAACAACACCAACCATTGATGGAAAACAGATTACCGACTATCTGGGTATTGTCTTCGGAGAAGTAATCTCCGGTGTCGATTTTGTGAAGGACTTTACAGCGGGCCTCTCGAATTTTTTTGGCGGTCGCTCAGGAACCTACGAGGAGGAGCTAATTCGAGCAAGAGAACAAGCGATGCAGGAGATGGGTCAGCGTGCTTATCAAATGGGCGCTGATGCTGTTGTCGGTGTCGATGTGGATTACGAGGTCCTTGGGACAAATAACGGTATGCTGATGGTTACTGTCTCCGGTACTGCCGTAAGAATAAGATAGGTTAAAACCTGCGCCTACCGAGCGCACGATAAAAGAACCCGCAGCCGGACATATAACCGGTCTATGCGGGTTCTCTTTTATATCAGAAGGAACGGTTCATTAAGTAGCCACAATCTGTGCGACGACCATGGTCATGCACAGGATTGTGTAAAGGATGGTTCCCAAATTAAGCAGATATCCGGACTTTTTCTCCATAGGCTTTTGCAAACGGTAAAGTCTAATCTTCTTTACATTTAATACGAAAAGCAGTATTCCGCATAGGATACAGGTAAATACCCAACCTATAAGCAAAAAATTAAATAATATGGATTGCTTCATCGCGATCGGGGCAATGATGACACCCATAGAATTAATCATTACATGCAATAGGATGCAATAACGGATCGTATTCGTTCGTATTGCCACATAAGCGAAGATAATACCCAATGCAGTTGCATAGAACATCTGAGCTACATTCATATGGAATAGTCCAAAGGCAATTGCTGATATCAGTATCGCCGGAATATCACCATATCTGCGAAGCTTATTCAGTAGAAGCTTTCTAAATATCAGCTCCTCCACAATCGGTGCAGCGACGGAGGCATATAGAACTCTCAGAATAACATTGCTGTCAATCATGATATCCATCAACGGATTGAGATCTAAGTAATTTCCTCCCTTTAAAATAGCTATAATCATTGTTAGAAATACACTGAAAAAATTCGTAATATACATAACCGCCGCACTGATTAAAAACAGAACGATAAACTGCAAGGGCTTTAGCTTTACGACCTCACCCTTCTTCGGCTCCGGCACGCGCTTCGACAAAAGATAGAACACCGGCAGCCCCACTCCAATCATAGAAAAGGCAGTTAAAGCCCATAAATACCAATCCGTCTTTGCGATATGTGGCCAATAAGTGTCAACGACTACACTGACCAGCTGCTGGGATAATAACACGGCAATCCCCATAACAAAAAGGTAGAATGCTATTTTACTAAGAATATCCTTGGTCGGCGCCTGTGGTCCTTCGCCGTATTCATTGTCAACAGCACCGTATTCCGGCGGATATACATTCAGAATACGGTTTGTATTATTCATATTCTGCTGATACATCCCCTGTTGTCCATTACCATAGGGCTGCTGATACATCCCCTGTTCTCCGTAACCATAGGGCTGTTGATTCTGTCCCATTGTACTTGGGTCATATTGATTGTTCTCCTGTTGATCCATATATCCCCCTATTTCCAGGCACCGTATGCCTCCTTTTATTGATTCATACCATATTTAAGTAAGGTGATGGCATCCTCCCAACGACCGGAGGAGCTGGAATCCATAATCGCACAGACCACCTTCCGTCCATCCGCCTCTGCTGCTGCCACCAGACATTTACCAGCCATGGTACTTGTTCCTGTCTTTAGTCCAATCGCCTTGGAATAGTATTGTCCATACCCTCTTTTGACTAATTTATTTGTATTATACCAGGTTATATCCTCACCACTGGGAAATATATTGCGAGAATTCCCCTGGTCTGTTATTTTTACGATAGTCTCATTATTGGCCGCTGCTACACCGATCAGCCCCATATCATAAGCTGTGGTATATTGTCCGATGGCATCATAGCCGTCCGGAGTTTTAAAGCAGCTGTTCTTTACTCCAAAGGTCTTTGCTTCTTGATTCATCAGCCGGATGAATTCGGCAACGGCTTCCTCCTTCGATGCCTTCGAATCCTGCAAGGATTTCCTTCCAACATATGCAGCAACCGCATAGGCAGCATCATTTCCTGAAGGTAGCAGCATACCGGCCAACAGATTTCCTATGGTCAATATCTGCCCCTGCCTTAGATAGGCTATGGTTGAACCGGAACCTATCATTGTAATCTCATCACCGATGGTAACCTCTTCGTCCTCGCTACACCAATCCAATGCCACCAACGAAGTAAGTAACTTCGCTGTACTAGCCGGAAATACCGCTTTCAAAGCATCTTTATAATAAAGAATCTCCTTTGTCTTTGCATCAAATAGAATAGCAGACTCTGCGTCAACCGAAATATTGGGATTGGAGATGTCAAAGGCAACCTCAAGTGCTCCGTCCATTATGATCTCTGGAATATAGGACATATAATCCACTTCTTCACTATTAACGATCAGCTCCGGAGCCTTTGCATCCCCTAATGAGGTACTAAAGGTATTTTCTGAAGCTTCGGTGCTACTATCACTTTCCAATGCAGAAATAGTCGGTGTCGGAGCCTTTGCAGTCTGTACGGAGGGATCTCCGGTATCGCTGGGATTGGTGCTAAGCCAGGGCTCTTGTTTACCAATGTCCACCGTTGCAATCTGAGTGTCGACTTGGTCTTTTCCTTGCCCTTGCTCGTCTACTGTCCCCTCCTTGCTCACTGAGCTCGGATTATCGATCTCCTCCTCGTTTGTAATTCCCTCTATATTTTTCTCAGATGCAGTCCGATGTGTAGTATCCTGTGTCGCTTCTGCCTTCTCCTGTATATCGGTATAAGAGCTGCCCTCCAGACGAATGAAATAATTAGCCCCTGCATATAAGCCTGCAGTCACCAAACAAGCAAATAATAATAACCCGAATATATTCTTTTTGTTCATTGCCTTCTCCTTCATGCGTTGTACAAATATCCCCTGTTGAATCCGTCAAAGAGGGACGTTACTAATTTTCGCGTTGGTAGGGTTAAGCATCGAACTAGGTTCGATACAGGTGTACCCGCGATAACCGGAAAAGCTCAACTATCCTTTTCTTCCAGTTTAACTATTAACGTCCCCACTTATAATTCTTCCTTAATTTTAATATTTGTATACGAAGAATGCAACTACTTTTGGCAAATCTTATTCAATATCAATCCTTACACTTCCGACTCCGCCGTCCACCTCAATGGAGTGCTCCGCAAAGCGGTTGGTATGTTCCACCTCTTCAATTTTCTTACCGTTCACACGAACCGTGCCCACTCCGGAATCAATATCCAAATCATAGTCATTGATATTTCCGAAAAGCTCCAGCTCTACTTCACCTACTCCACAATCAAAGCTATTCTTTCCCAGAATAACTCCGCTGATATATACATTTCCTACACCACAATCAAAGTCGGCGTTCCTTAAGTTAACATTCCCTAGGCTGATGGATCCAACTCCACCTTCTACCTTAGTCTTATCCGCCTTTATATTTCTTCCGTTGATATTCCCTGCTCCGGCAGAGATATATAGATAATCCGTCGTAATATCCTCCAGATTAAGAGCACCGGCTCCCGTGTCTATTCTCACCTCTTCTGCCACAAAATCTGCCGGTATATAGACCGTAATCTTTGAATTGGGGCTATTAAAGCCGTTAACGCGAAATCCCCATAATTGAAAGCCTGCTTCATCGTCACTGATCTTAAGTGTGCCGTTACGATCAACCTCTGCCTTAAAGCCTTCCTGTACATTCTTACCTTCGACACGGAAGGAATCACCGATTTGAATTCCTAATGTACCGGTGGAGTGATCAATATCCAGACCGGTAACTCCGGTAAAGCTCTTATCATAATCAACGGTCCTGTGGTCATTATCATTAATACGGAATCGATTGCCGGTTGCAAAGTTCACTACCCCATACACCACATTAATCATAAAGGATATGATACCGATTGCCAGCAGAATAGCAAAGGCAATCGCACAATACTTAATTACTCTTTGAAAGCTGTTCATTTAATATCGATACCTCCAAACATACAGGTGGAATTAATATATACGGTAGGTGCTGCGGGATCTACTGCTTGTGTATGCTTATTGCTTACACCTCCGAAAATAGGAACGTTACTGGTCTTCACCTTCACTCCATACGGGAGATAAATATCGATACCGCCAAAGATTGCGGAAGCATTAATCTCTACATCTCCGGTAATCTGTGCATCTCTTAAATCAAGTACGATCGCACCAAAGGCTGAGCTTAAGCTGGTACCATAGAAGGGCTCGGTAATATGAATGTGATTACTGGAGAATATTGCACTGTACTCCCCTTTGT
>JAEYXC010000041.1 GCA_023428655.1 Bacillota bacterium
CGCTTGTGCGTGGGGTACTTATACCACGAATCGAACCAAATTACTGAGAATCTATATTTGTTTTTATTCGTCAATTCATTATTATAACACATTGTGAAAAATTTTGAAACAAAAAAAATGTATATTCACATAAATTTCTTATAAAATTTCTTATCGATTTTTGACATTTAACAGATTTTGTAATTATATGTTGTAGATAGGGAATATTATGTCAACCAACTGATCCTTTCGTTGCTCGAAGTGCAGGCTTTGCCAACCTAAGGATTGTATTGTATTGTATTGTATATAATTAAGATGGCAGTAGGAGATAATTTTATCATTATCTCCTACTGCCATCCCATAGTTGAGTGCTAGCCTCAGCTTTGATTATTGTAATCCATTATATAATGCCTTCAGCAATATTCCATCCGGGTCCTGGCTCAATTCCCAGATCATTGCTCCCCCTAATTCCTTAGAAGTAATATAGGACGCCTTAATCCCCATGGTCTCTTCATCATCATAGGATATGAAGGTTGTTCCGTTAAATAACCATGGCACCTTGGACTCATTGTGGAAGTATCGTTTGTAGCCTGAGGCTTTCAAGTAATTGGCTACGATATTGGCATAGCTGATGGAAGCCGCACCCGAAAACCTCTGGTAAAGCCCATTGTTCGAATTCCTAACCGCTTTATAGATATACCCATAGAAGGGAACTCCCATAATCAACTGGTCCGCAGGAACACCTGCTTTTAGCCATGCATTGATACCCTCCTCCACACTGCTCTTATATTGTGGTGATGCATCGGAATTGGAATAAAGCGGTGCATTCAGATCAGTATACTCATCCCATGAGCCATGAAGGTCATAGGTCATGACATTTACATAGTCCACATAGGGAAGCAGCTTTGTAGGCTCGATATTTTTCAGATACCAGTTGCCTGCTGCTCCTGCAAAGCTAAGTATGTATTCCTTGCCATCCACTGCCTCTCTGGCATCCAGCTTTTCTCTTAGCTTCTTCATTAAGAGTGTAAAATTGGATTTATCCTCCGGTCTTCTGACATTTGTTGATAAGCCTCCGCTGACAGGATATTCCCAATCGATATCCACTCCATCCAAACCGTATTTCACAATAAAATCCACACAGCTGTCCGCGAATATGGTTCTGGATGTATCCGTTAATGCTACATCGGAAAACCTGGAGGACCAGGACCAGCCACCGACCGCAATCAATAGCTTTAGGTTCGGATTTGATTGCTTTAAATCAACCAGCTTAGATAGGTTAACGGGATCCACATCCGGATACCCCAGGGTAAGCTTATAATCACTTCCGATATTTGCAAAGGCATAATTGATATGAGTAAGCTTACTTGGATCTAACTGATCCGGTGTAAAACCCGAAT
The DNA here is from genome assembly GCA_023428655.1 of Bacillota bacterium. Classification (GTDB taxonomy): domain Bacteria; phylum Bacillota; class Clostridia; order Lachnospirales; family Lachnospiraceae; genus Mobilitalea. The sequence continues at coordinate 1,380 of JAEYXC010000041.1, forward strand.
AGGCGGACCATGCTGCATAATAACCAATCACCTTCCGGGTTGAAGCTTCGGGTGCAGAGGAATCCGGCAAAGCAGGCGTTACCGTCGGTAGCGGGGAAGGAGTGATCGTTCCTGACGCTTTTGTTGAAATGCCGGCTGAATTACTTTTTGAGGAGCGATTACCCGCAGCATCCTTAGCTATGACATAGAAGGTATAATTCGTTGCTGGGGATAAACCTGCTACTTGGAAAGTTAATGAGGTGGTTGTATCAGTCAAGACACTGTCTTTGTAAATTTCATAATAGGTAACTGCTACATTATCCGAGGAAGCCTTCCAGGATAAGCTTACCGATGTGTCTGTAGCCATTGAGACCACCAAATTTTTCGGTGCAGTAGGTGGTTTTTTATCCACTTTATTTGATCTGGCATATGCCACTGAGCTATGCAGTGAGTTAACGACAACAATCATGACCAGTAAAACACCTAACCACTTTCTTACCTTGTCAAATTCTAGCTTCCAACTTCCCATAGTTATGTCTCCTTATTCTGTATCGCCATTCCGTTGTGAACTACAACCATATGGCTTCTAAAATGTGCCCTTTCTGAAGTTGAAACAATAAAATAGGTTCAAACTTCCATGGTGAAATATTCTTTCACTCTATAATGCTACCAACTATGTCGCATTATGTCAATTAAGCACAGCTAGGGAAATCATGGCATCACTTCCTATGATTAACACTCCAACACCGTCAAACCGTTCTCTCTGGAATAATAATAAATACGATCTGACAGAACCTCTTCCGGTGCCACCTGTGTCGCATTGATCTCACGAACCATCTCGGTATATTCCTTACTACTATTTGAATCGGAGGCCGGTACCAGTATCAATTCATGAATGCTGCTGGGAAACACATAGAAATCAGATTGAAATCTCTCAGAAATATCATGTAAGACATCGGAATATATTAGGCATGCTGCTCCATTGATGCCTTTTTCATTGGATAGAATATACATATTTTGCGTAGAGGATGAATCAATACAATACTGGCTCATTTCTTGCGAAAGCTCATTCTCTGAATCGGTTAAATTCTCGACCAGCATGGAGCGAATGACCTCTACCATGCTCCGGATACTAACAGGAAAAAGTCTCTTCGTATTCTCGGCGGCCAGCTCCTGCAATTCCTTCCGATGAGTCTTCCAATGCCTCATATGCTCATTTGTAATTCGAATGGTACCAATCCCTTCATCATCCTCCCTAACCAGACAATGATAGGTTATTGCCAGATCAAGATACCTTATATGAGGAACTTTCTCTAACAGTCTACGGTTACGATCATAGCTGACCAGACGGTAAATGATGTATGGCTTCATCTGTTCAAAGGTGTAGGAAAACTGCTCCTGCGCGATCGGGACTGTACAATTATGATAGATATTACATAGTCTTATAACCAACTCATTGATTTTCACTCCCTGCTGATAAGCCTCATAATAAGCCTCCAGATAGATATTGGGGGAGAAGTTCTTCCCCTCCTTAAGTAATACCAGGCTATCCAGCTCCAGTGAATTATTCTTGAGTACCTTAATCGTGCGAGCAGTATATTCCTTCCCCATTCTTTTTGATACCCCGGACAAAATCTGTGCCAAAAAATAATCATAATCCGATGTTGCTTCTTTTAATACTTGAACCATAAATGTTCTCCTTTCATTGATATCATGTTGGAAGCAGGCAACAAGCATCCATTCCTGCTCCTTTTACTCGCCGGCCATAAGCTATGTGTATCATCTTCAATTTAATATTGGTGTTTTAATGATTGGATAAGGGTAAGGATATACAGAAGGATAAAACGAGAAAGTCGAGCTTCTTCAGAAAAATATCAGGGTATAAATTTAAAATAACGAATAAAAGAATAACCGGATATGAGCTACCAAAGACATGTAATCAAGAGTCATGTCAAAATAAATAGGTATTTTAAAAATAAATATGTATGTTAAAGGTACCTAGTGAGTTGCTAAACTCTACATGAACTGAAGCATCTGGATCAAATGTAATTGATGCTGAAGCAGCTTACATAGCCGGATAAACTACCGGTAACCAAGCAGCAAATTTCGATTTTGAGCAAAATACTTTACGGCATTTTTACAGTAGCCATGTTTAAATTAGATATGATTTATAACAGACAGATTTACAACAAATATGATTTACAAAAGATGTATTTACAAAAGAAACGTTACAAAAGATGTGTTTACAAAAGAAATGTTAGAAAAGATATTTTTCCGTAGATTTTTGTGTAGATATAGGTATAACAGCTATGTTTTATTTTATCAGAATATTATGAGAATAGCAACAGAAAATCCCCCATATATTTACATAAATTTTTGTTTGATTTCTATACATTTTCACCATCCGAACGCTTTACAAAATGAATACTCATTGCAATGAGTACCTGGGAGGGGGCATAGAAGGTCCACATCAGGATAGAGGAGAAGGAATAGATCACCGAGTAAACATCATCCGGCATCGTGATAAAGCCGGTCAGATTGAACAGTCCCACATTGATGTCACATAGTAAAAACAGAAGCATACCAACTGCATATAGTAGATTACTTCGATCCTTACGATCCCTTGTAGCCAAGCGGATAGCGGTTATCGTATTTGAAAGGATGGTAATAAAGTAAAAGACTGACACCACTAATAAGGCCTCCAATTCTACACCGGATTGATGAAGGACGAGATAAATCAAGCAGGCAATGAGTATATGGAGCAGCAATCGATTACGATATAACGAAGCGATCCTCTCCTTACTCCCTTCACAATTCCTAGAATCCGCCTTCCTTCCTTTACTTACCAGAAGCATCAAGCGAAGTCCATATAACTGTTGCACTAGGATAAAGGTCAGTACCCCGTAAATATAGTAATCAAGAATTAGTATGAATAAGTCGGAAATCAGTGTAAAGAACAGACTGGCTTGTAGCAAAAAAATGTCAGCATTACGTATCATTGAATTATAAAAAAGAATGCCTTTGTATACGCCTTTCGAAAAAAGCGCATAACAAAAGCATAATATAATTATAGTATACTTAATCCCTACGGATAGCCGGACATTTCCTCCGGTAATATCCAGTGTAAGAAAGGTTAGGTATAGAGTTATTTGAACAAGAAGGAAAGACCAATCAGAATAATTCTTTTTTACAATTCCTTTCATAATCCCTACTCCTTGTACCAATCTCTTTCCACTCATTATTCTTCCGTTTTCTTAAGAAATTGAATTGCCATATCCTTCGGGATGGGCTTACTGTACAGATAACCCTGTGCCTTATCACAATTTGATTCCTTCAAAAATTCTTCCTGATCAAAGCTCTCAACACCCTCGGCAACAACCAGCAAATCCAGATTCCTAGCCAATGTTATAATCGTCTGAATAATCTTCTGATCACTACGATCCTCCATAACTGTATCAAGGAAGCTCTTATCGATCTTCAGATTACTCACCGGCAGGCGCTTCAGATAATTCATGGAGGAATACCCCGTACCAAAATCATCTAAGGAGAATTTAACTCCTATCTTGCGAAGCTCCTGAATCGTAGCTATCGTATATTCCATATCATCTAGGGCAATGCTTTCCGTGATCTCCAACTCCAGGTTACTCGGATTAACACCTGTCTCTTCAATGATATCAAAAACCATCTTTACTATATCCTTATCCTTGAATTGCCGAGCGGACAGATTAACCGCCATATTAATATTCGGATACTCTAAGGACCATTGCTTTAGCTGATAACAGGCCGTGCGTAGCACCCATTTGCCAATCGGAATGATTAGTCCGGTCTCCTCTGCCAGATAGATAAATTCATCCGGACCGATCAATCCCTTTGTCGGATGATTCCAGCGTATCAATGCTTCAAAGCCAACAACCTGCTTGTTTTCCAGATTCATCTGTGCCTGATAAAATAGTACAAACTCTTCTCGTTCGATGGCTTTTCGAAGCTCTGATTGAATCTCAATCTTTTCTGTCAGCTTCACATTGTAGGA
>JAEYXC010000101.1 GCA_023428655.1 Bacillota bacterium
CGAGCAACAAGCTTGCTTGTAGGCTCGAATGTTTTTTTATGGATAAGAGTAACGCGACGAAATAGGATATCTGCAGCTTTTTAGCAGATATCCTATGAGTTGTGTAATCAGTTTATTCGCGAAATATCAGTGCAATATGACTATTACGAAGCTACTTATGCGTGGTGCTCCCATCAAATATCCAGCGTCATCTGCGCTTCCTCTTCTGCCTCCAGCTTAAAGTCCTCCAACTTCTCCGGATTCATCGCCGGCAGGGAATCGAGTGACTGCAATCCGAAGCTTCGAAGAAACTCCTCCGTCGTACCCAGTAGAATAGGTCTTCCAGGAGCGTCCATTCTGCCCATCTCACAGATCAGATTATACTCGATCAATTTATTCACCGCATGATCGGATTTTACACCACGAATTTGCTCAATCTGGAGCTTAGTAATCGGTTGCTTATAAGCGACAATAGATAAAGTCTCCAATAAAACGTCCGTAAGTACATGCTTCTTAGGGATATGAGTGATTTTAATAATCGATTCATACATAGAAGGCTTTGTACACATCTGGAACGCACCATCCAACTCAATAATATATATTCCGCGTTCTTCACTGCTATATTGATCCATCATATTGCGGATAATTTTTCTTATAGTATCTACGTCATGGTCCAAGGCACCTGCGATGCGTTCTACCTCAACCGCTTCTCCCATGGTAAATAAAATTGCTTCAATCTGTGCTTCAATCATTTTTAGCTCCATTAAAAGCCTACCTCCTCCATCGAAATAATGTCAGTCGCAAGATAGGTAATCACTATATCATCAAATAAACATTCCTGCTCAATCTCTATTCTTCCGATTTTAATCAGCTCCAGAATCCCTAAGAAGGTTACGATAACCTCCATTCTTGTACTAAGTGATTCTAATAGATTTCGGAAGGAAAACTTCTTATGTAATAAGCCATACTCCTGAATCTGAACAAATTTCTGGGAAAGATTGATTTCCTCCTTCTCAATCTTTCCGAATTTGCTTCGAATGGGATCAATCTTGTCCACCTGCTTCTTCACAATGGATTTAAAAATATCATGAAGCCTTGATAAGGTTAGATCACTTAAGAGCTCGTCCACATTAATGTCTTCTTTGTAATCTGCGATTTCCATCGGTATGGTCGGTGGCTTAAATAGTACCCTGGAGGCATCCATTTCCAGATCCTTAAGCTCCTCCGAAATATACTTATACATCTTATACTGCAGTAAGCGATTCACCAGCTCCTGTCTTGGATCAAGGCTTTCTTCATCCTCACTTTCCTCCACGGGTAGCAGCATTCTTGACTTAATGTTGATTAATGTAGCGGCCATCACAAGAAATTCACTCATAATCTCGAGATTCTTACTTTCCATCTGCTTGATATATTCAAGGTATTGCTCCGTGATGGTCACAATCGGTATATCATAAATATTTACTTTATTCTTGTCAATCAGATGAAGCAAAAGATCCAGGGGTCCTTCAAAGGCTTCTAATTTCACCGGAATACTCATGTTACTCCTTTCAGTTGGCCGATCAGGCGAAAATTTATAATACGATACTTATTTTGCATAATCCTTCTTTAGTTTTACATAAATAAGCTCCGGTAGATTGAACAATCTTGGCATGATGGAGTGAGAGCCAAGACCTCTGGAAACAATAAGATAACGTTGCCCTTTTTGATACATTCCTTTGTCATACTTAGGAAAGAATTTTGCTTGGGGGGATATCACACCTCCGATTCCCGGAAGACGTAGCATACCACCATGGAGATGACCGGATAGGGTTAAATCCGCTCCCCATTGTTCATAAGCACTAAAATGCACCGGGTTATGTGCAATTAAAATCTGAAACAGCTCCTTTGAGTGATCACCGACGAGTTCCTCCAGCTCCTCTACCCTAAGCTTCTTCGAAGAATTGAATTCAAAATACTCATAAGGGAGTGATACACCGGTTATTCTTAATAAAGCAGAGGATAGCTCCAATGTTGCGCTATCGTTATCTAAGAAAACAACCTTTGCCTTCTTCAGTTTATTTTTATATTCTATCCATGTAGAATTATATTCTTGTTCTTCCTTAGTCCATTGGATGGATGTATCCTTACCAATCCGTTCCAGCTTCTGTTCATGATTACCGTATGCGTAAAAAAGCTTGTATTTCTTTGCCAGCTGTTCCAACAAGGTATAGGAATTGCTCGGATAGCTTCGGTCCTTTTTATTCACCATGTCACCGGCAATGATAATAAAGTCCGGTTTTAAACCATCGATTCGTTGAACTAATCGTTGGCTATTCTTGCCGAAGGTACGATTATGCAGATCTGCCAGCAATATAAAGCTTTTGTTATCAAGCGATTGAGGGAGCTTCTCCGAGTGTATGGTATGCCTTGTGGTCTGGAGGAGTCTTTGCTCGATAATCGCCCACAAAATAGTCAACAATATAATCCCGTAGAGGATGATATCCTTTCGCATGCCTAACTCCTTTCCCTTCAATATGTAGGTATCCAACAAGATATCACTCAATATCTCGTACCTATATACTATACTATTTCAAGTTTCAAGTGTCAATAAGCTACAAATCAAAACAGAGATTGCCAACCCTGGACAATCCCTGTTTATGGTTCATTTCCATTTATTTGATACGATTATCCTATAAAATATTTCTTTAATACTTTAATAAAATAATCCTTTAGGCCGGCTTTCTCGATTACCTCCGTTGCAAGTATATCTATGGTGCCGATCTTATCATTCCCATAATAATAGATAATCTCACCAATTTTTGTGTCTGTGAGCACCGGTGCCTCCACCTTATCATATAGAGCTATTTCCCTGCGAATCTCAGAGGCACTTTTACCCTTGGAGCATAGGTAGGAAAAATCCTGTGCTGTCTTGCCTTGAACCACATCGCTGACACCTTTGGTCACTCTTACTGGCTCCAAGACTGTATCCGAATGATTATCCGTATAGATGCTGTAATTTGCAAAGCCGTAGTTTAATAATTTCGAAGCCTCTAAAAATCTGGTTTTCGTATCCGGAGCTCCCATAATAACAGCAATCAAATCCATATTTTCTTTCTTTGCGGTTGCAGATAGGCAGTATTTTGCTAGGCTAGTAGAGCCGGTTTTTAAGCCGGTAATCCCTTGATAGAATTTAACCATCTTGTTAGTATTGGTAAGACCAAATTCGCTGGTTCCTTTTTTGGTTGTATGAGTTATAGTATCCATCCATACCGTAGAATAATTACTGATTTGCGGATGCTTTGTAATTAACTCTCTGGACATCAGGGCAACATCATAAGCGGAGGAATAATGATTATCCGTATCCAAACCACAGGCGTTTACAAAATTGGTATTTTGCATACCAAGCTCCTTCGCCCTTTTGTTCATAAGTGCAACAAATTCCTCCTCGGAACCCGCAATGAGCTCCGCCATTGCTACGGAGGCATCATTGGCACTGGCGATACTGATACACTTTAACATCGTGTCTACCGTTTGCACCTCAAAGGGCTCCAGATAGACCTGGGAACCACCCATGGATGCAGCATGCTCCGATACCGTAACTTCATCCTGAAGCGAAATCTTACCTGCATCCAATGCCTCAAAGATTAGAAGTAGAGTCATTATCTTCGTAATGCTGGCCGGTCTGACTCGCTCATCCTTGTTCTTGTCAAAAATAACCATTCCTGTAGAACCCTCAATTAGTACTGCTGAAGGCGATTCTATATTTAGTTGGGCTGCCACCTGTGCTGAGACCATAACAGCATCCCCTTCTTTCTTTGGTATGGTAGACTTAATTTGCGCATTGGTAATGCTTGAACAGAATGGAAAGAGAATTATGGAACATATGAGGATAACTGCACTTAATTTCTTCATAGTTACTCCAAAAAATGTATTATTACTATTTTAATCCATGCTCTCCGATTTTAGACCAATCCCATGATAAATTGTCTCATTTTTATTCCATGCTGTTCAACAATAACATTTTCCTCAATTCACCCTTACCTTGCAGGAAAAGGTCTTTCCTTTCACCCGGGCATAGATGATGGTGCTTCCTTTCCCTTTCCCTTTTACTCGCCCAAACATACTTACCGCAGCAATGGAGGGGTCGGAGCTACTCCACTTTACAAAGGAATTGCTACCACGAATATTCAGCTTCTTACTTCTTCCTACACGGATGGAAAGCTGTTCTTTACTAATGTCCAATACGTGGACCCGACACTTGAGAACATGGTCATCCACCTTTGCCAGTATAAAGCAGTCTCCGGTCTGATAACCATACACCCTGCCATTAAAATTGACACCTGCCACTCTAAAATCCGAGGAGGTAAAGCTAACTCTTTTATTCAGTGCAACCACATATAGGTGAAATTCCTCCCCTTTTTTCAGATAGAGATCATGACAGTTCAAACGCATTGAGAAAACAGTTCGCCGACGTAATATATTATAGCTTTTATAATAAAGGGAGGAATTTTCATAGATAAATTGTAAAATGATAAGGAGGGATATTATAACAATAATACCCTTAAGGAGTTGACGAAATCGATTTTCCCGCTTTGTTTCACAGCAACCTTTCATTCAACTACTCCTGTAATGCTCTTTTCTATATCATATGACCAACAAGACCCTATGAATACAGATAAAAGCATGATATCCCGTTTTCGCTGAAAAACCTTGAATAACACCTCACCGTGCGGGAAAGAAGCGAATGTATTAGGACCGGACATACAAAAAGATAGTGCCTCACGTTTCCTCTGTGATGCACTATCTTTTGTCAATGGTTTCTGAAAGCTTCTCTTCCTACTGATATCATGATTAATTATTTAAATATCCATCCAATCCTTTTATAACTCAATCACACCATCCCTGGTTATAATTGCATATACATACTTCGGCTTCACAGGCTTTTCTTCTGTGATGACATATGCCTTTAGAAGACGCTTCATGGCCTCTTGTAGCTTCGAATTATCGTTGGCATAGAGTGTGGCTAAGGCTTCTCCTTTTGTTACAGCATCACCCAGCTTTTTATGGATTTTAATGCCTACACTAAGATCAATCACACTTTCCTTAGTCTCTCGACCTCCGCCAAGGATCAGTGAAGTCATACCTACCTCGTCCGTGTGAATATAGGAAACATATCCGTCGGCAGGAGCCTGAACCTCTTGTGAAATGGTGGCCTTTTCGAATAAGGAGGTATCATAAACCGGTCTATTATCTCCGCCCTGGGCACTGATGAATTCTGCCAGCTTGCCCAGTGCAGTACCATCCTTAATGGTTTTATAAAGCATCTCCCGAGCTTCCTCCACCTCCTTGGCTATTCCGGCACCGACCAGCATATAGGAGGCTAATGTGATGCTAACCTCAAACAGATCCTTCGGTCCCTCTCCACGCAACGTATCAATGGCCTCCATGACCTCCAAAGTATTACCAACCGCATTACCAAGGGGCTGATTCATATCCGTAATCACTGCAAAGGTCTTTCGTCCGGCTATGGTACCAATCTGAACCATCTCCTTCGCCAAGGCTAAGGAATCTTCATAGGTTTTCATGAAAGCACCGCTTCCTGTCTTTACATCCAGAACGATAACATCTGCACCGGAAGCAATCTTCTTACTCATAATACTGCTGGCAATTAAGGAAATATTATCGATGGTTGCGGTAACATCACGAAGTGCATAAATCTTTTTATCAGCGGGTGCAAGATTTGGTGTTTGACCGACAATTGCCATCTTGACGCGATTAACATTCTCAATAAATTGTTCTGAGGATATGGAGGTCGAAAAGCCCGGGAAGCTTTCCAGCTTATCAATGGTCCCACCGGTATGCCCAAGTCCTCTTCCGGACATCTTAGCTACAGGAATGCCAAGGGAAGCAACCATAGGACTAAGTACAAGGGAAGTCTTGTCACCTACACCTCCGGTGCTATGCTTATCCACCTTCACTCCGTTGATCGCCGACAAATCAAGAATGTCACCGCTCTTTGCCATTGCAACGGTTAACGCGGCTGTCTCTTCATGATCCATACCATTTAAGCAAACTGCCATCAGGAAGGCAGACATCTGATAATCAGGTATCGTTCCTACCGTAAAGCCCTGAATAATAAATTCTATCTCTTCACCGGATAATTTCTCTTTATTCTTTTTCTTATTAATCAAATCATACATCTTCATCGCTTCTACCGTACCTTTCTTTCCAGATCATTATCTTTACAATAATATTTCATTGTATTATCAACCGATACGCATTTACTCCTCATATCATGCGTTTGGGGAATACTACTATTATATAACAAATAAAATAAAAATCCCATCCTTCTTTCCTAACTTTTTCGAAAAAATTCGTAATGTTATAAAAGAAAGTCCGGATATCACCCCAAAGTACTAATATTTCATAAAAATGAAAGTTTATACATATTTATGGATTATTTGATTGACGAATATATGAAAAAGGGATAAAATAAAGCAACATAAAACGAGGGAGATTGATGCAATGAGTTTTAATTTTATTAAGGAAGTTATCTCACCGGAGGAAATTGTCAGAGCTTATCCAATGCCCGCTCGAGATGTTCTATGCAAAAAGGAACGGGATAAACAAATCAAGGATGTTATTACCGGGGAATCCGGTAAATTTCTGGTTATTATCGGGCCCTGCTCTGCTGACAATGAGGATGCGGTCTGTGATTATATATCACGTCTATCGAAGGTACAGGAAAAGGTCAAGGATAAGGTTATTCTAATACCCAGAATCTATACCAATAAACCAAGGACAACCGGTGAAGGCTATAAGGGCATGGTTCATCAGCCCGATCCGGAGAAAGAGCCGGATCTTCAGGAAGGGTTAATTGCCATGCGAAAGATGCATCTGCGCGCCATCGCAGAAAGCGGATTAACCGCCGCCGACGAGATGCTTTACCCGGAAAACTGGCCCTATGTTGAGGACATCCTCTCCTACGTTGCCGTCGGAGCACGTTCCGTGGAGGACCAACAGCATCGACTTACCATAAGCGGTATGGATGTTCCTGCCGGAATGAAAAATCCCACCAGCGGAGACTTCTCCGTCATGCTGAATTCCGTCGTAGCTGCACAGGCAAGCCACACCTTCCTATACCGAACCTGGGAGGTTACTACCTCAGGAAATCCATTGGCTCATACCATATTACGTGGAGCTGTAAATAAGCATGGACAATCCATACCAAATTATCATTATGAGGACTTAAATCTGCTAGTATCCATGTATAATGAACGTGAGCTTGTAAATCCGGCTATTATAGTAGATGCAAATCATGCTAATTCCAATAAACAGTATAAGGAGCAGATTCGTATTGTGAAGGAAGTATTACATAGCCGTAAGCTTTCCGCCGAGATTGCCGGAATGGTTAAGGGTGTCATGATTGAAAGCTATATTGAGGGCGGGTGTCAAAAGGTAACCGATCACATCTATGGCAAATCCATTACGGATCCATGTCTGGGCTGGGAAGATTCCGAACGCTTAATCTATACCATTGCAGACAATATCTAAATTGATTACGCATGAAAGTCAAGTAACAATTTCAATCATATAAGGTCTGCTCTTATATTCTACTAACAAAAATGGAGTGCATATTGCTTGTCCGGTCAATACTACTTTCATTGATAACAACAAGCCTTATGCACTCTTCTATTTATGCTTCTATTTATGCTTCTATTTATTCTTCTATTAACTCTTTTATTAACTCTTCTATTAACTCTTTTATTTATTTAAGCGATGTTTTCTGTTCTTTCGTAATTTCCAAAAAATCAAATATAAAATTCCACCGATAAAAAGAACCAGTAACACCGGGATGGGTGATCTATTTGTTGAAGATACAATAATAGAGGTTGGTCCGTCCGCGCTACCTATGATACCGATGGAGGCTGCTTCAGAGAAAGCCGGCTCAAATTTCATCGATAGATAAAGATAAGGGACTAAATAATTGATTACAAAATGAAGCATAAGGATGGCACCGGATAGAACGGTAAGGATCGCTACTCCTATGGGTATTAGCTTCTTAATCATCAGTATCTCCTTCTCTAGTGTCTATGCTCTAGGATGTGTATTCATATAAACCTCTCGGCTGTTCTTAAAGCTCTGAGTGAGATAAACCTGAGTCGTTGTAATATCCGCATGACCCAGAAATTCCTGTACGCTGCTCAAATCCGCTCCATTTTCAATGAGATGCGCTGCAAAGGAATGGCGAATGGAATTCGGATTAATATCGGTCATTCCAACCATCTTGGCATAGGTTTTTAGAATCTTCCAAAAGCCTTGTCTTGTCAAGGCTTCACCGGAGGAATTCAAGAATAGATACTCATTATTTTTCTTATTGAAGGCCTCATCCCTGATCTTAAGATAGGAGGCCAAGGCTGCCTTCGCTGCCTTCCCAAATGGAATATTCCGCTCTCGTTTATCACCACAGGTGATATATCTTCCGGATAAATTAACATCCTTAACCTTCAAAGAGATCAATTCTGTGACCTTAATTCCAGTAGCATACAGCAGCTCCAGCATAGCCAGATCACGGATTCCCTTTTTCGTAGCAGTATCCGGTTGCAATAGTAACTGATTGACCGAATCCGTCCTTAATACCTGGGGTGATTTTTTCTGTACCTTAGGTGGTTTGATTCGTTCCGAGGGATCCTTAAGGATTACCTGATTCTTAAGCAAATAAAGCAAAAAAGCTTTTATTGCTGCAATATTTCTTGAGACTGAGGCCGGTGACAGCCCTTCCTTCTCTAAGGACAATACATAGGTATTTAGATTGGTTTCACTAATCTTAGCGACAGAATTAATATATTGCTTCTCCAAAAAAACCTGAAGCTTCCTCAAATCATTCTGATAGGCTTGTAATGTGTTCTTGGATGCATTCTTTACTTCCTGCAGATAACAGATGAAATCATTGATATATTGTTCCACGATATATCTCCTCCTTCGCTATGTTCCAATCTTTATTT
>JAEYXC010000122.1 GCA_023428655.1 Bacillota bacterium
ATTAATAACCTACTTATAGAAAGGAAGAACAATATGAAAATTGTGTTTCTTGAGACAGATACACTTGGTGATGATGTGGATTTATCCAAGTTTGATCATTTGGGAGAGGTAATTAAGTATCCCTGCTCCGTACCAGAGGAGAATGCAACACGTTGTGAGGAAGCGGATATCCTCATCGTGAATAAGGTCCCCATGAATGAGGCAACCCTGCAGAGAGCAAAGAAATTAAAGCTGATCTGCATCACCGGAACGGGAACGAATATTGTGGATTTTCCTTATACCAATGCTCGTGGTATCACCGTGGCAAATGTGAAGGGGTATTCCACCCAGTCCGTGGTTCAGCATACCCTTGCGCTGTTCTTTTATTTATATGAAAAGCTAAGCTACTATGACCGCTTTGTCAAAAGCGGAGACTATATCCGAGCGGACGTCTTCAGTCATTTTGCGGTGAAGTTTCACGAGTTAGCAGGAAAGACCTGGGGGATCATCGGACTTGGAGAGATTGGAAGAGGAGTTGCTGAGGTGGCGAAGCTCTTTAGTTGTAATATTCTGTATTATTCAACCTCGGGGAAGAATGATAATCCGACCTATGAACAGGTGGAGCTGGATACCTTACTTGAGAAATCCGATATTGTCTCAATTCATGCACCCTTGAATGAAAGAACCAATAATCTGATCGGCGAGCGAGAGCTTCGTAGGATGAAGAAGAGTGCAATTTTGCTAAACCTAGGACGTGGACCGATAATCAATGAATATGCTTTGACAAAGGCCTTAAGGGAGGACTGGATCGGTGGCGCAGGTCTTGATGTCTTAAGGGTGGAGCCCATGAGCGCAGATAATCCGTTGATTGAGATTCAAGATAGTACCAAGCTGATTATTACACCTCACATCGCATGGGCGACAGTGGAGGCAAGACAGAGAGTGACAGAAGAGGTATATCAGAATATCGTAGCATATCTTAATCACGAAGAGAGAAATGTAGTTCGAGAATAATATCTACTTCTTTACTAAGCTATGTTCGACAATAATTTTGATACTGGTATAAAAGTTAGGAGGGTTAACATTCACCCTCCTAATAAATAAAGATATTACTAAAAAACATGTTTATAATCCCATAAGATATAAACAGATTTCTTTATCCATTTTTTCTGTTGTATATCAGAAAGAAACTCTTGGCATGTTCTATTCAAATTCTCCTTTTTTAGGTGAATATAGGCCAGTGATCTCGATAACATTTCCATCTGGGTCTGTTAGCTGAAAATAATAATAAGGGCTTACATTATTAATATATTTAATTTTAGTCAGTCTATCACTAATACACAAATGCTCTATTCTATCTCTCTCCTTTTCCAAATTTTCGGTCCAGAGATTTAATACAAACTTATGTGTATTGTTAGCCTCTGCTATTGATACTAAGTTATCAAATTCTTCTATATATTCCCCTTTACGTACTGTCAAATTTGGGTTCAATGCATCAAAGTAACCATTCATTATTGAAATGTTTTTTCCATCAAAATAAAACTGAGCAAACCTTTGCATATTCTGAGCACTTACTGGCATTTCCAATAACTTCTCATAAAACTGGATAGACTTACTAAAATCCTTTACAATCAAATAAACTGAACCTAAATGCATATGAACCTCCCTTAACGATTATCATTACCTATAGAAATATAAGCTGTCTATCTCTGAATTGTTATTGCCGTACATCAACTGATTCACTTACATTATCTACAACTAGAGTACTCATTCTAAATAAAACTTTATCTTGTTTGGTTTCTTGTAGCCATTTAAGCCAATATAAATAATTGGCTAAATATTTAGTAGCTACACCTTTCAATCGCCTATTCAACTCTTTGCGGTTAATCCGATTCTAGATTTTAAAAGAGTAACAGGCATCCCATAATGCACTGTTTGACGAACGGATTGCTAATTTTGTAAGATGTCCGTCAACCTTTGTGTGGGGGATGCTGTTACTCTTTTTTCTCAGTATTTCTTGCTGTCAGGATAGCTCTTTATACAATATTTCTGTTCATTACAAAATGGGACTCTTTATATAAAGCTATTACTTTTTGTTTATGTGCTCATCAAGCTTCGTTTAACTAGTTCGATTTAACCTCGTTCCACTTATCGATATATAGGCTTTCCATCTCTTCTCCAAGAAAACGGTAGGTACGGCAACGGTCAAGTACGCTCTTGTCGGGAAAAGCAACACTGCTGTTCTTAATATCTTCATCGGTAATCAGGGCTCTTGCAGCTGCGTTTGGCGTGGAGTAGGTGATATATTCAAAGTTCTTAAGAGCAATCTCCGGTCTGCACATGAAATTAATAAATGCCTCAGCATTTTCTTTGTTCCTGTAATTCTTAGGAATGACCCAGCCATCAATCCATACATTGGAGCCTTCCTTAGGAAACACATACTCCAGATCGGAATTCTCTCTCTGAGTGAAGATCGCCTCACCGGAATAGATTACACCGATCGCTGCTTCTCCACCAATCATCTTATCTCGAACCTGATCAACCACATAGGCCTGCACCAGCGGATACTGCTGACTAAGGAGCTGCTTCGCTTCCTCAATCTGTGCCAGGTCCGTACTGTTCAGGTCATAGCCAAGATAGGAGAGAGCAATACCAAAAGCGTCACGAACGCTATCAATCATTAGGATGTTGCCGGAATATTTCTCATCAAAGATTGCACTCCAGCTGTCAACGGGTCCATCCACCATGGTCTTATTATATAGGATACCAAGAGTTCCCCAGCAATAAGGAACGCTGTATTTGTTTTCGGGGTCAAAGCCTTTGGCGCTTTCCATATAGGTTGGATCGATATTAGTGATATTCGGTACATTATCAAAGTTAATTTCTGCGAGCAGATCTTCTTCAATCATCTTCTGAATCATATAATCCGAAGGACATACCACGTCATATTGAACCGCGCCTGCTTTAATCTTTGGGAACATTTCCTCGTTTTGTTCGAATTCGTCATAAACAACCGTTATTCCGGTTTCTTCCTCAAAGAGATCAATGGTTTCCTGGTCAATGTATTCACCCCAGTTATATACATAGACCTTTTCCCCCTCATCCTTGCTGCAGCCGGTCATCAATGCAACAGAAGCAGCGAGAATTGATACACACATCATTATTTTCTTCATCCTGATAAATCTCCTTCATATTATTATAGCTAGCCTCTATTTCATGACTATGATGGCTTGCAATAAGCCAAATGTTATTATGATTATCGTCAAATTTCTTGGTTACAGCTTCCTCATGGGAGTGTTTTTGCCGGCGTCTCTTCGGTTAATAAAGATCAACAATAATAGAACCGTCACAAACATGATGGTGGATAATGCATACATTTCCGGTTTAATACCCTTTCGTACCTCGGTATAGATCTTGGTGGAAAGTGTATTGATCTCAGGCCCCTTTGTAAAATGAGTGATTACAAAGTCATCCAGAGACATGGTAAAGGCAAGAAAGAATCCGGATAATACGCCGGGAAAGATATCGGGTAAAATCACCTTAAGGAAGGCATATATGGGAGAAGCACCAAGATCCTGGGCTGCTTCAAAGGTGTGTGGATTCAGCTGCTTCAGCTTTGGCATAACACTGAGTATGACGTATGGGATGTTAAAGGTTATGTGAGCCAAGAGAACACTGGTGAAGCCCAGAGTGAAGTTTAAAGCCACAAAAATTAACATCAAGGAAATACCGGTTACGATATCAGCGTTCAACATCGGAATATTCGTTATTGCCATAAGGATGGTTCTTGGCGTTCTCTTCATGCTGTTCATAGCGATTGCAGCCGCTGTTCCCAGAATAGTAGCAATCAGAGCAGAAGAGAAGGCAATGATTAGGGTAGTATATAGAGCGGACATAATGGACTCATTCTGAAAAAGCTCCGAATACCATTTCAAGGTAAAGCCTCCCCATTTTGCTCTCGATTTGGAGGCGTTGAAGGAGAGAACAATCAGAATGATAATTGGTGCATATAAAAATAATAAAATAGTACCGATATAAAAGCGGCTAAAGAACTTCTTTACCATATATTGCTTCCCTCGCCTTCTTTATCATATTTTGAAATAACAGCCATGCTGAACAGGATGAAAATCATCAGCACAAGGGACAGACCCGATCCGGTATTCCAGTTACCCAGGCGGAACTGCTGTTCAATGACATTGCCGATTAGTACAATCTTACTTCCACCAAGGATGGTAGAGATAACAAAGGTGGTCAGTGAGGGTACGAACACCATGGTGATACCGCTGACTACACCGGGAAGGCTTAAGGGAAATATTATTTTCCGAAAGGTTTGTCTGCCGTTGGCGCCAAGATCTCTAGCCGCATTGACAACATCCTTATCAATTTTGATTAATACATTATAAATCGGTAATACCATAAAGGGCAGAAAATTATACACCATACCAAGGATAATTGCAGCAGGTGTATTGATAATATTCAAGGTAGGAAGGTGAAGGAATTCCAATAGTGTATTCAATACACCGGTCCTCTCCAAGATATTCTGCCAGGCAATGGTTCGTAAAAGAAAATTCATCCACATTGGTAGAATAATAATCAAAACAATGAAGCTGTTACTTTTTAATTTGATATTATTTAAAATGAGTGCCAGGGGATAAGCCAGTATTAGGCATATCACAGTACTGACAACGGATAATTTCAAAGCGAGGAGCAGTGCATCACGGTTAATAGGATCAGCGATAAGAGAAATATTCTCAAAAGTAATGCTCTTGTCCGCATTGGTTAATCCGTAATATACAATCATGAATAAGGGAATGAGAATAAAGCCGATCATCCATACAAGGTAGGGAAAGGAAAGCCATTTTACCTTATTCGCTCGGGAGAATTGTAGACCATTCTCCGGTATTTTCTCTGTAAGGAGTTTAAATTTATCTGAAACTGCCATAGGATACCATCTCCTGATTATTCTATTCTTCGATTAAAACGGCTTCTTCATCTTCGGATTCCGGTTTATTCATAATCTGAATATCATAGGGATCTACCTGAATTCCGACTTCGCTGCCCACGGGGAAGAGGTCCGTAGAATGAACAAGCCATTCCCGTCCGTTAGCCGTGACCTCCATTTCATAATGTACTCCCTTGAAGAGCAAGGAGGTTACTCTGCCGGTGATAATTCCCTTTTCCGGCGAAACAAGATCGATATCCTCCGGTCGAATGACAACATCCACCGGCTTGTTTCTTCCAAAACCGATGTCAACACAGGGAAAATTCGCTCCAAGGATATTCACCAGCCTGTCCTCTACCATAGTCGAGGGAATAATATTGCTGTCACCGATGAAATCTGCGACAAATGCATTCTTTGGTTCGTTATAAATATCCTCGGGGGATCCGACCTGCTGAATATAGCCCTGGTTCATGACTACAATGGTATCGGACATGGTTAAGGCTTCCTCCTGATCATGGGTTACATAGATGAAGGTAATACCCAGCTCGTTCTTTAAGCGGATCAGCTCATATTGCATGTCCTGGCGCAGCTTTAGGTCCAGTGCTCCAAGAGGCTCATCCAGTAACAATACCTTTGGCTCATTCACGATCGCTCTCGCAATGGCTATACGCTGTTGCTGACCACCGCTTAAGGAATCAGGCATTCGGTTTTCATACCCTTCGAGATTAACCAGATTCAAAGCATACTTTATTTTGTCCTGGATATAAATCTTGCTCTTCTTCTTAATCTTTAGACCAAAAGCAATATTCTCGGAGATGGTCATATGGTTAAATAGAGCATATTTTTGAAATACCGTATTTAATTGTCGTTCATTGGGTGGAAGCTTAGTAATATCCTTACCTTCGAAGATAACCTGCCCCTGATTTGGGGTCTCAAAGCCTCCGATAATTCGAAGGGTGGTTGTCTTGCCACAGCCGGAAGGGCCGAGAAGAGTAAGGAATTCATTTTCACGGATATATAGATTGAGATCATCAAGTACTACGGTCTCACCGTAGGACTTCGTAATATTCATTAGATTAATTAATTTGTTATCGGTCATCTGGTGTTCCCCCTATCATTTAAAAGCTTGGCGGTGTGGATACCCATAGAAGGGTTGCACCTGTTTTTTCGGAAGCGGTTATATAATGCTGTTTGTTGGCGGTAAA
>JAEYXC010000214.1 GCA_023428655.1 Bacillota bacterium
AGGAGCTTGGAGCACTGACCTCTCTCATGAGCGGCAGTGGCCCTACTGTTCTAGGTATCTATCAGAATAGAGCAATGGCCAAAAAGGCCCTTTCATACTTTAAAAAATATCAACATTATGGCAAGCAAATCTTCTTAACAACTCCCTACTGGCCAAAGCCCGAGTAAATACATAAGATTTTCGAAGAAACCGATCGCTTCGTCATAGAAAGGAAAGCATCTCATGTCTACGAAACAACACACCTATCGCAATACTACCTTTGCTTGTTACCGAGGCTATATTACACAAGCAATTATCAATAATTTGGCTCCGCTTTTATTTATCATATTTCAGACGAGTTATGATATCTCCTACGCAAAGCTCGGACAATTGGTTCTTGTGAATTTTGCTACGCAATTAATAACGGACGCATGGGCCTCCAGATACGCCGACCATTTTGGGTACCGCAAATGTATGGTAGCTGCCCACGCGCTTTCAACCATCGGCTTGGCCAGCCTAGGTATTCTTCCCCTCATTCTACCCAGCCCCTATATCGGCTTAGTAATTGCTGTAATGTTATATGCCGTCGGTGGCGGATTATTAGAGGTCGTCGTAAGTCCCATCATTGAAGCTTTGCCAAATGAGAATAAAGAAGCCTCCATGAGTCTGCTTCATTCCTTCTATTGCTGGGGTCAGATGCTGGTAGTATTCTTAAGCACCTTCCTGTTATGGATCATCGGGCGTGACCTATGGTTCCTCCTTCCGATTCTATGGGCTCTCTTTCCACTCTATAATATGTTTCAATTTCTTCATGTCCCCCTCCTTCCCCTAGTGAAGGAAGGCGAGCGCATGAAACTGAAGGAGCTGCTCTCCTTTCCAACCTTCTATCTGGCTGCTGTTTTGATGGTATGTGCCGGAGCCAGTGAGCTTACCATGTCTCAGTGGTCCTCCATCTTCGCAGAAAAGGGACTCGGTATCCCCAAACTATATGGCGATCTGATGGGTCCGGGTCTATTTGCCCTATTTATGGCCATCGGTCGTACTATATATGGTAAATTAGGAGATCGTCTCCCCATGAAGCTAACCTTATTTGGTAGTAGTATATTATGTATCATAACCTATCTGACTACAGTATTATGCCCCTACCCTATTCTTTCCCTGTTGGCCTGCAGTCTATGTGGTCTGTCGGTCAGCTTGATGTGGCCGGGTACCTTCAGCCTTACCTCCTCCGCTTTCCCCAGAGGAGGAACACTTATGTTTGGTATCCTTGCTATCTTTGGTGATCTTGGCTGCTCCATCGGCCCCTGGCTCGCCGGTAAGATCTCTGATTCAGTTCAGACCTCCGGTCGAACCCTTAAGCTTTGGATGAACAGCTCACTGGATTATGAGCAGATGGGTCTACGAAGCGGTCTGCTATTTGCCACCCTGTTTCCCATCCTAATGGCAGTAAGTCTTATTATCTTCCGACGCCGCACCCCCCGTCCAAACGCTAACATGGAGGAAAGTTAAATATGAGAACACCAGAGCTGGAAAGCAAGAGAATATTACTTCGCCCTCTTTCAATTAATGATGCTGAGCTTATTTATAAGAATTGGACGTCTGATCCAGAAGTAGCAAAGTTTATGATTTGGGATGTACATAAGAACGTTAACGATACGATTGAATGGTTAACGGTTGAGGAACAGAATATCGATAGCAAACATTATACTTGGGGATTTGTTCGAAAGGAGACCGGAGAGCTATTTGGCTCTGGCAGTATAACCTTCAAAGAAGATCTAAATTGTTATGAGCTTGGATATAATATCATGAAAAAATATTGGGGACAAGGTCTGACAACGGAAGCAGGTAAAGTGATATTAGATTTTGCTATTAGCACTTTGGGTGAAAAGAAGTTCTTTTGTAGACATGCCGTTGATAATATAGGTTCAGAAAGGGTTATGACAAAACTTGGATTTGTATATTATCAGGATAGTTCCTATAAGAGTTTTAGTGGTAAAAAACATTACTTAAGCAAGGATTACTATTTAAATATCAAGTAATAATATATGCCAATCCAACATACTACTATCATTCTCTCCCTTTCACAAATGTGACGAAAATGGATGTAAAATACATCCTGCCTCCTTCAAGCAAATCAACATATCAAATGATTATCAAATGATTATCAAATAGAGCTAAACATTTTTACGCAATTCCATAAAAGGGATGGGTTAACAAAATCAGAAAAACCATGCCAATGTGTAGAAAGAACATAAGAAGGCAAGGAGTATGTGGTCCGCAGGTGTGTTTCGTTATACTGGACGGTTAAAGATATCGTGTGAAACAGAAGGACATTGTCTTCTAATGTCCGCTCTGATACACACGATACCCTTGACTGTCCGGAATCCGAAACACACGTGGACTGCATGCTCTACTGCCTTCTTATGTTCTCTGCATATATTTTTGTATTAGATCTTAAGTTTTATGTATTTGGTTTTATGTATTTGGTTTTATGTTCTTGATTTTATGTACTTGGTTCTATGTATTTGGTTCTATGTATTTGGTTTTATGTACATTCAACTGTACAACTGATCTATTTTTTATCCGTCCCATCACGCCATGCTTCCAGCTTACTTATGGTAGATTCAACGGTTCTCTTTGAGATATCGGGTAGTCCCCCACCCCATGCCTTAGTTGCCTATTCAAAACCCTTCTTCACGGCATCAATCAATTCGTCCGCCTTAGTGGTGTCACCACCGGATAAAGCTTTAGCAAACTCCACCAATCGATTAGAGGTCTGTTCTACACCCCAGAAACCATCCTCAGCGATATCCTTCTGTGCCTGTAATCGGGTTCCCTCATCTACCTGTACCTTACCTTCTCGTAATAAACCGTAGATATCGGTTGCATCATCAAAGACCTCACCCTGTGTTTTTAAAAGCTTTTGTACCAGATCCCTTAGGCCCTGCGTTCTTCTGTCCGCATCCGCCTTTAAACGATCAATCGTAACCTGATCTCTGGTATAAATCTTTTTCGTATCGGCAGGCTCTTCACTCTTAACGTATACTGCTGCCTGAGAATCCTCCGCGACTTTCGTTTGCTCCGATTGAACCGGTTGTTTCCCCGTCGTCTTTGCAGTATTTTTGATCTCGTAGGATTGATTCACACTAGATAATTTGTTTACACTCATACATTTCATCCTCCATGATTTAGTCGGTGAATTTTCCTCCTGGATAATCGGAGTAGCCTCACCTTAGCTCCATACATGCCTTCCTTGGCTGTTATAATTCTATTGATCTTGCTGTATCTTATATTTCGGCATAATACAACAAATAGTTTATATCATAATAATAAAACTTCAAAATACGCCCAGTAAACACTGTTTTTTATAAATATTTACAAAATAATACATTACCCTATTTACAATTTATGTATGTTGGTGTATTATGATATCAAATCTCCAAAGCTTTTCTTTGACTATTCGATGACTACCTATAGAGATGCATGCCGGTTAATGTATATTTTATTCCCCGTACTAATAATAATCCTATTATTAGAAGCAACCAACAGCATGTGAAAATGCCCCCGTACAAGAAGGTAATTGCCTTCCTGAGGGGGCATTTTTCTGTGATGGGATATTATAAAACAGTGTCTACCTTCTTCATGATGATCAGCTTATCGCCTTCCTTAATCCGATCATCCTCTAACTCATTTACCGACATAATGTTATCCACGGTAGTGTAATATTTCTTCGCGATATTCCACAGAGTATCATCCCTTTTAACGACATAACCAATAATTCCAGGCATAGCCTGCAGCTTCTCCAGATCCAGTGGATTTACTACAACATCGGTAATGATCGGCTCTGTAATAACGTCAAATACAATTGTATTGAGATTAATGGTAGCCTTTACCTCAATCTCCTCACCATCCAGCATCATAACACTCAACTGGTCGATGCAGGGTTTAACTTCATAGTTACTGCCCGGCTTCATTCCCTTCAGTTCAATTAACTGGGAGAAGGGAATAACCCCTTTGATGGAATTCATGGGCCTGCGATCATCCTCTGAGATGTATAGGATATTAACCTCGACGATACCTTCCACCTGAAGCTCTGTTCCTTCTGCCATCACATCATCAATCTGGATATCCCCGCTTGCATGACAAATTTGAAGAATTCTTGGCTGGTCGTCCGTTACTCTGATACGATCTGCGATTCGGTATTTACTGTTGTTTTTGATCACCAGATTCTCATAGTCTGCATTTCGAACGATTGGTGTAATTTCCTTCAGAGGACTATAAATATCACATAGAATCTCCGGTTCACAGGTCTCATATACCTTTATACCAAGATCCAGTATGACTTCCAGGTCAATAACCCGGGTCTCACCATCCGGATCCGGCTTTACTTCAAGGCTTTTTTTGGAGATACTGAAGGTAATATCCTCAATCATCTCTTCTGAGCAGCCATTGCAATCAATGCTTCCACTGAAGGGAACCTCTGTCTCGAAGTATTCCATTGGATTCTCTTCATCCTCGGTGGTATAGAGGATAAACATCGGCAATTCACCCTTAATGGTGAATTTGTCGTCTAGAAGTCTTACCTCTACATTACTAAGACTCACATCCGAAAAGAGAAGAGCATTGATGTTACCCTTGTTTGTCGGCAGCATAATCTCATCTTTTATACGGAAGGTATCCCTTTTATTAATGGCTACATTGGTTACCTCAATCTTCTTATTTATGTACTGTACATCCTCAGAGCCTTCTACCATGACTGCTGTTTCCTCATCATAAAGCTCCTCGACTGCCACATATAAACGAACAATTGATTTTACGCTCATTTTTCTGGAATTAATAAGACCGGTCGACAGGTCCTCCAGCTCCCACTTAACTATGGGATCATCATCAGAGCAGTTGACATCCATATTAATCACTTCATCAAAGGGAATCTCTCCGGAGATATTATGGATTGGTCTTGCATCCCCATCGCACAAATAGAGAACATTGAAGCCAAGGGCTCCCTTTACCATAAGTTTTCCGTTCATTGCTTTAATATCATTAATTTTGATTTCGCCCTGCCCTGTAATAATCTGATCAATGTCCGGTTTCACATCAGGGACATTAAAGTCATCGTCCAATGTAAGCTGCAGGGTGCTCTTACATTTCAATTTATTCATATGAATATT
>JAEYXC010000237.1 GCA_023428655.1 Bacillota bacterium
AAGGCCTCATCCCCACCGGTGCCTACGATATCCAGTACATCCTTGTTATGCTTAAGCTTCTGGCCGTATTTTCTCATAGTCATTGCACAGGCAGTAATCTCTTCAATTGTCTCACCCTTCATTCGAATTGCAGTGACAAAGCCGGCTATCTGCGCATTGGTCGCATTGCCGCTCATAATCTCATCCATAACCGCTTTGGTTTCCTCCAGGGTTAAGTTGTCACGGTTCAATGCTTTATAGATTGCTTGCTGTATCATATCACTTCACCACCAATCTCAATAAAATTCCTCATAGTTACCTCTCCCAAAGGGGTCAGGATCGATTCCGGATGGAATTGTAGCCCATAAATTTCATAATTTCTGTGCTTAACGGCCATAACCTCATCCTCTTCATCCTCTGCGATTACTAACAAATCATCGGGTAAGGTATCCCTTCTGGCAATTAAGGAGTGATACCTGGCTGCCTGTATAATCGGTGGCAGTCCATGAAATACTCTTGCACCATTGGCTATGTGAATATTACTTTGCTTTCCGTGCATCAAACGTTTCGCCAAGGTAATTTGTGCTCCGAACACCTCACAAATCGCTTGATGTCCAAGACATACCCCAAGAATCGGAATCTCTCCCTTCAGCTGATCAATCAGCTCTTCACATACTCCTGCAGCCTTCGGATAACCGGGTCCCGGAGATAATATTATATGGGTCGCACCCAGCCCTCGAATTTGTTCAACGGTCAATTCATCATTACGAATCACCATCATTTTAGCACCGATGCTTCCTGCCAGCTGAACCAGGTTATAGGTGAAGCTATCATAATTGTCAATCAATAAAATCATAATTACCTCCTAAATTCATAATACTTCCCCTGCGTTTTGAATCGCTTCCATCACTGCTCTTGCCTTATTGGCTGATTCCTCATATTCCTTCTCCGGTACACTATCCGCAACAATTCCGCCTCCTGCTTGGATATATACTCTATCCTTTTTCTTCACTGCCATTCGTATCGCAATGCAGGTGTCCATATTTCCCGTGAAATCGATATAACCGATGGCTCCACCATATATTCCTCTAGGGGTATTCTCCAGCTCCTCTATGATCTCACAGGCTCTGATCTTCGGCGCACCGGATAAGGTACCGGCAGGAAGTATGGCCTTAATCGCATCCAGCGCATCCATGTCTCTTTTTATTCTTCCTCCCACCTCCGAGGTGATGTGCATAATTCTTGAGTATTTCCGAATCCTCTTATAATCTGTTACCTTCACACTTTTGTACTCCGATATTCTACCCAAATCATTCCTAGCGAGATCCACCAACATGTTATGCTCGGAGAGCTCCTTCTCATCGGACAGTAGTTCTTCTTCTAATGCATGATCCTCTGCAACACTCCCTCCTCTGGGTCTTGAACCGGCTATGGGGAAGGTGGAAAGGGTTCCGTCCTTTAACCGCACCAGAGTCTCCGGAGAGGTTGATATCAACTGAAGCTCCCTATTTTGCAGAAACACCATATAAGGGGATGGATTTGTAGTACGAAGTACGCGGTATGCATTCAATAGGCTATCCTCATATTTCGACTCAAAGCGTCTGGAGATCACTGCCTGAAAGATATCACCATTCACAATATAATCCTTTGTTCTCTCCACCAAGCTACAGTATTCCTCCTTTGTGAGATTACAAGTAAAGCTTGGCTTTGACGCCTTAGAACTTGGCAGGAAGGACTTCCCTTCCATAATAAAACGGGTTAATTCCTCCAGCTCCTCTAATTTTCTTTCGTAATTATTCTTCAAATCCTCCGTTTTCATATTAACTACAAGGCATATCTTCTGTTTTAGGTGATCGTATGCAATTACCTTGTCAAATAACATCAGATCAAAGTCATTCACATCGCTGCCCTTCAGCTTTAACACCGGTTCCACATATCCGATCATTTCATAGCTAAAGTAACCCACCAAGCCACCGGTAAATGGAGGCATTCCGGTTATCCTAGGTGCTTTATACTTCTTAAGTAACGCACGGAGCACATCAAAGGGTTGATCGGTTGTCACCTCTCTTACACTACCGTCATCGATGGTTACAATCCTATCCTTAGCGGTCACATGAACAATTGGATCAAAACCAAGAAAGGAATATCTGCCCCATCGCTCACCACCCTCGACGCTTTCCAGCAGATAATACCGATCACTCCTCTCTGAAATCCTTCGAAGCAGGGTTATTGGAGTAATTATGTCCGCATAGATTTCCTTGCATAGCGGTATTATGCTGTATTCCTCTGCTAATCCTTCCATTTCCATATAGCTTGGTATTACCATGACGATCACCTTTCGATCCGGCCCTCCTTTTCGGATACCGGAAATCCTTTCTTTTTTATAATAAGGCAAGCAAGCTGTGTTTCTCACATATGCTCCCTAGTTTACGCACACAGAGGAAAGTACGCTTTGCGTTCGTTTCATTGTAAGATTGCGCCCATACTGGGCGCACATAAAAAAAGCTCTTATCCCTGTAATTTTACAGGGACAAAAGCTTATACTTCTGCGGTACCACCCGGTTTGATGTAATATGAATACACCCTCTCCTTCTACATACTATCATATGCACCCTA
>JAEYXC010000313.1 GCA_023428655.1 Bacillota bacterium
AATATGGAGAAACGAATCTCCCATATTGATTCAGAGCACAGTAAATATATAAAGGCTACCGTAAGTAGATTGGAATATCTCTTAAGCAGCGATGATAGTATGCAGGGCAATGTGATTACACTACTTAATCTGATGTCAGGGGAACGGGGGCAAAAGTTGTACCCGCAGTATACATCCGTGTTTTTGCTGAATGATCATACGGTGATTACCCCGGATTCCTTCTACAAGAAGCGAGGTAAGAGGAGGCAGTTCGAGGATACGGTTGAGCCTCTGGTGGAGACGGAGGAGGAGTTATCCAAGGAGGATATTCTTCGTATCAATCGGAACAAACATCGTTACAGCAAGGCTCAGATTGAAGCCTTCATTCTGGAACGCATGAAGGAAGGACGCTTTTGTACCGGAGATCACGTAATTGAGAAGGATGAAGATTTTGAACTATTAATTCTCGCTTATGATTACAGTATACGAAGAACAAGCCCCTTCCATGTAGTGCCCGGTGAACATGGAACGATTACCTGTGGCAGGTATTCCTTTCCCGATATTGTATTCGTCAAAAACAACAATCCCCTCAACCGGACCACTTTGGAGGATCGGCTGCTGTAACCCCGATATGATATTGCCGCATCGTTGGGCACTGCAATACTTAGTCCGCTATGGAATATGCAACCGATGTGTATACAGCAACCACTTTTTTTGAGTCTCTCAAATAAGATTTTACTATAACTTAGTCCGATCAGTTGTGAACCGACCGCTGACGGCATGAAAGGATATTTATGTTCCCTTATTATAACGAACTTCTGGACGAAGAGAAGGATGAGCTTAAAGAAGTTATAAAAACCCTATATCACCAGACCTATATTCTGGAACGCAAATATGACAGAAAGACAGAACGTTATTTACCGAATCGCATGTACCGTATTTGTGAAAGGCACCTGGACTTTTTAAAGGAATACTTTAAGATTGCCGATATTGATCTGCTTGAGAACCGACAATATGGAATTATGCAGATTGTGACTCAGAATTTGCAGGGGGATAAATTAAGTCGTCTGACAACTATTTTTTTACTGTTGCTTAAGCTGATTTTTGATGAGCAGATGAATACCGCCTCCAGCTCCATTCATGTTTATTCCTCTTTAAATGAGATCTATGATAAAATTCAATTATTTCGCTTATGGAACAGTAAATCCATCTCGCCCACAGAGCTTAGGAAAACCATGGCTGCGTTGAAGAAATATCAGGTGATTGAGATCACGGATGAGCTTGGAGAATTGGATGGAGATACCAGATTTATCATATACCCGACGATAAATCTCTTGTTGGACAGCCAATCAATAGGAGCAATTATTGAACAGTATCAGGAGGAAGGAGAGGTGATCGAGGATGGACAGATATCAAGCGCTTTCGAAAATTTGTCTGAATAACTGGCACTATATTAATGAGAAAATCCTATCCTTTCACGACGAAATCAATTTCTTTACCGGACATTCCGGCAGTGGAAAATCTACAGTACTGGATGCACTTCAGATTGTACTCTATGCGGACAGCAATGGTCGTGGCTTCTTTAACAAAGCAGCAAAGGAGGATTCTGACCGTACCTTAATCGAATACCTGCGTGGAATGAAGGTGGTTCAGGAAAATAACGAAATCAGTTATCTGCGTAATAAGAACTTTTCAACCACCATCGTATTGGAGCTTACAGATACCGAGTCTCATAAAAAGCAGTGTATCGGAGTTATTTTTGATGTGGATGTCAGCGTCAATGATGTGAATCGACTGTTCTTTCGACATACCGGCGCCTTGGCACCGAATTGTTATAGGGATGGAGAGAAGGTTTTCTCCATCAATGAGCTGAAGGATTACCTGGAGGCTACCTATTCCAAGGAAGATTATTATATCAGCCGTACCAATGAAAAATTCAGAAATGAGTTATATACGAATTTCTTCGGTGGTCTGCATCCGAAGCATTTCCCTGCACTTTTTAAAAAAGCAATCCCCTTTAAGATGGATATGAAGCTGGAGGATTTCGTAAGGAATTACATCTGTACGGAGAATGACATTCATATGGAGGATATGCAGGACAGTGTTGCTCAATATACCAGACTGAAACGCAGGCTGGAGGATACCAGGAGTGAGATTAGTCTTTTGACTGATATTAGGCAGCAGTACAGCCGTTATGAGGCTTGCTCCAATCAGATCGAGCAGCTGCAATACAGCTTGGACCAACTGGATATCGCCACGGTGGAGGCAAAGATTAATAAGCTGCAGAGTCAGGAGCAAGAGTATAGAGAAGATATCCGTATCTTATCCAAATCTATACAGGATCTGGAGGAGGACTTGAGGTCACTTCAGCTTCAGAGAGATGAGGTGTCCTTTGCAATCCAGAACAGCGGCTATGAGCATCTGGAAGCAGAGCTTGCAAGCCTGAATCAGATGCTGGAGCTGTTACAGCGTAGCAAGGTTTCCTATGACAGGATTGGAAGCGGTTTGAAGGCATGGCTTTCCACCCCCTACTTAAATGATACGATGAAGCTTATCATAGAGCATTTCATCGATTATGAGGTGAACCTTAATGAGCTTAGGGAATTGAAGGGCAATCTATCCCGGATCAGAGGTGAGCTGGAGAAAGGGAAGAGTGAATTAGCTGCTCGGAACAACGAGTTTGAAGCAAAGCTTAGTGAGATTACAAAAC
>JAEYXC010000338.1 GCA_023428655.1 Bacillota bacterium
CTCACTTGATTTTCTATCATTAGAATTCGTCTGGTTTTCGTTTTCTTTATCCTTTTTGCTACTTTCGGCTTGATAAACTTCTTTGATTTCATCAACAAGGTCATTGATTGAACCCAGCTCCTCACAGATTTGTTCTTCACTTTTGCCCTTCTCATTACCAACCTGAAAATGTTCTTCATAATCAGATACGATTTCTTCCATAACACTTTCATCCGTATCCTTTAATGCTACTTTTAAAGCATTTAAATATTCCATCTTGTTCATAATCATCCTCCTATTCTAAAATATTCTGAACTACAACCACAAAGTCCAACCATTCTTTTTTTAGGGATGTCTGATATAATCGTCCCTGATCCGTTAAATGATAATATTTTCTGGCGGGCCCTTCACCGGACTCCACCAAATAGGTTTCAACGTAGGCATCGTCTTTTAACCGTTTTAGAATAAGATATAATGTCCCTGTTGAGATTACCATTTGCTTTGAAATTGCATCTGTTAATTCATAGCCATAACGGTCCGCTTCCACCAGTTTCGAAAGTACACATAATTCCAGGACTCCTTTTTTAAATTGTGCATTCATCTGCTGACTCCTTTCCACCTGATAGTGATTTGAATATTACAGTCTCCGAGAAAATTACGCGAACACCCCATTCTGCATCTTCGATGTAGAATGGCCCCCGGAAGAGCAAGGAGTTTGCTCCAATGGGCAAACTTCGCAGCTTCTTCCTAAGCGAATGAAAATTCGCTTTGTGAAGATGTTCTTTCTTCACACTACACCTATAGTCATTGTTAACTATCATTGTATTATATTTTATCACTAGCTATTATATATTGCAATATAGTATTTAATGTAATATATAATTTAATCTAATCTTAATAAAGTTTAATTACGCAAAATCTCACTATATTTTAATTTGTCAATTCATTTACAATCAGTTATAATAAAGTCAGTTATGTGGAAATGCTTGGGTGGAGGAAATATCATGAATAGAAGAATAGGTGACGAAATCAAGGACATTGTGCAAAACGCTATCAATACCAGAGATTTTCATCAATTAAATAGAGATATCTCGGATACTGTGAATAGTGCTCTGGATGAAGTGCATAGAACACTTTTCCATCCAGGCGATCGTCAGAAATGGTACAAGCCTGATAATAATGTACCCCCGAATGATAATCAAGATAACAATACAACCGCAAACGGATTCCGTAATTGGAATGGGCAGGCTAATCGCCATTATCGTAACGAAAGCCGTGACAATCCTCGTTATAATAACCAGAAGCAAAATTTCTCCTACTCTACCGGATCCAATCAAAATGTTATGAACCATCAGACAACGACTGAACGGACCCGGCTATTTCCGGTAGTACCGGTGGGTAGGGTAGCCGGAATTCTATTGACCGTTTTTGGTAGTATCGGGTTTGGAAGTACCGGGCTTGCAATTATCACCTTATGCATCATAGGCCAAATAACAGCCCAGATCACTTTCTTTGGAACCATTGCTCTGTATCTTCTGCCTTTATTCTTTATCAGCCTGATCTTATTTTATCGTGGTTCACGGATCAGAGCGAGATTAAGAAGGTTCCGAAGATATATAGAAGTCTTTCAAAATAATAGTTATTATACCTTGAAAGAATTATCCGTTCATCTTAGCAAGAGTAAGAAATCCATTATAAAGGATCTTCGGAAAATGATTTCAATCGGTATGTTTCCCGAGGGACGCATCGATAAACAGGAAACCTGTATTATACTAAATCGCGAATGTTATATGAAATATCTGGAGCTGCAGCAGAATGAACACCAGCAAAAAAAGAGTGCTCAGGAGGAACTTAAGAATGTTCAAGGAAGCGATCAACAGCGCTCGCCTGCTTCCTCCATGAAGGATGCGGTGGATGAAGAATTGAGATCAGCAATTGAGAATGGACGCACCTATATCCGTCAGATTAAAGAAGCAAATGATGCCATTCCGGGAGAAGCAATCTCTAAAAAGCTGTTCTATCTGGAAGCACTCCTTAATAAGATTTTCAATTATGTAGAACAACATCCGAACCAGCTTCCCCATATACAGCAGTTTATGAATTACTATCTTCCAACCACTCTGAAATTAGTAAATGCATATAAGGATTTTGATAAAGAATCCATACAGGGTGAGAATATTACATCCGCTAAAAAAGAAATTGATCTTACTCTCGATACCATCAATCAGGCATTCGAGAAATTATATGACAGCTTTTTCCTGAACGCAGCTATGGATATCTCTACTGACATCTCGGTATTGGAGACCCTTCTTGCTCAGGAAGGATTGACTCAGAAGGATTTTAAATCAAATCAAACTATGGGAGGATTAACAAATGAATAACGAAGTACCCACATTAACATTTGAACCATTTGTCGAGGAGCTCACTCAGCCCGACGTATTGAAACCGGGCTCTGACAGGCCTGAACTGCTTAAGACGGAAATCGCTCAGCCCGAGGTTGCCGTTTTTGATGAAAGCCGGCTGTCACCGGAAGAGAAAAAAATGGTAGCAGATTTTGCTAATACGATTGATCTGACCAAATCCAACCTTATTCTTCAATACGGAGTAGGTGCCCAGAAAAAGATTGCTGATTTTTCAGAATCCGCCTTAAATAATGTGAAAACCAAGGATTTGGGAGAGGTCGGTGAAATGCTTACCGGTGTCGTTATGGAATTGAAGAGCTTTGAATCGGAAGGTGAGGAAAAAGGGTTCTTTGGATTATTCAAGAAGCAGTCTAATAAGCTATCTGCTATGAAAGCAAAATATGATAAAGCAGAATTAAATATCAATAAAATTTGCACTGTGCTGGAAGGCCATAAAATCCTATTACTGAAAGATATCGCCACGATGGATAAGATGTATGAATTAAATAAGACTTATTTCAAAGAATTATCCATGTATATCCTGGCAGGTAAAAAGAAATTAGCTAAAGTTCAGTCCGAGGATCTGCCGCAGCTCATTGAAAAATCGAATCAAACCCATCTTCCGGAGGATGCCCAGGCAGTTAACGATCTCGTATCCGTCTGCAACCGATTCGAGAAGAAAATTCATGATTTGGAGTTAACCAGAATGATATCGATACAAATGGCACCTCAGATTCGCCTCGTTCAGGAAAACGATTCCCTGATGGTAGAAAAAGTGCAATCTACTATAGTAAATACAATTCCTCTTTGGAAAAGTCAGATGGTTCTTGCTCTTGGTGTCAATCATTCCGTACAGGCTGCTAAGGCTCAAAGAGAAGTAACCAATATGACAAATGAGCTCTTAAAGAAAAATGCAGAAACGCTTAAAATGGCAACGATTGAAACTGCCAAAGAATCTGAACGCGGCATTGTTGACATTGAAACTCTTCGACTGACAAACGAATCCCTAATATCTACTCTAGATGAAGTGCTTCGTATCCAGAACGAAGGCCGCCAAAAGAGAAAAGAAGCTGAGTTGGAGCTTAATCGCATAGAAGGCGAATTGAAAACAAAATTACTAGAAATGACCGGCACAAGAGAATAATTAATTATTCGAGGCCGTGCTATTGCTTCAACACCGAAGAGGACCCATCTATTACGAATAAACTTAACAACACTTCAGCGTCACACGTGTCGCAACAAATTAAGGTATAAAAAACGGGAAAGCCTTATTTCTAAGGTTTTCCCATTTAAATCACTGATGGAGCTGAGGGGAGTTGAACCCCTGTCCGAAAGCCCATTCATTGCAGTTTCTCCCATTACAGTCTATCTTTTATGCGAACCCGAAGTTCGCTGTTCCCTCCGCCAAGCGCCGACAGACAGGCTCTTGGTTTCGGTAGCTTCATAGATCTTCTATCACCTCAAAGCTTTGGAGATAGAGGGCCTCGCTAATTTGATGCCGAGGTCCTAAGCCGCGA
>JAEYXC010000355.1 GCA_023428655.1 Bacillota bacterium
GGTCACAGCCTACAAATACCGCATCAATCCAACCATTTTTCATAACGGTAGCTGACATATTATCACAAATCAGAGTGACATCCATTTTTGCTTCATGTAATTCATATGCGGTAAGCCTTGCACCTTGTAGTAGTGGTCTTGTCTCATCCGCAAATATTCTAAAATTATAGCCCTTCTGCTGCCCCAGGTACATCGGCGCTGTTGCTGTTCCGTACTTAACGGTTGCTAACTGTCCTGCATTGCAGTGTGTAAGCAGTCCGTCGCCGGGCTTTACTAGGGATAATCCATATTCTCCGATCTGAGTACATACCCAGATGTCCTCTTCTCTGATAGCCACTGCTTCTTTATGGAGTATGTCCTTTAGCTGCGCCACAGTTTTGTCCGAATTATCCTTAACCACCTGATCCATACGATCCAATGCCCAGAATAAATTAACTGCGGTAGGACGCGCGGAAGCAAGATAATCCTTTGCACTTGTAAACTGCGCGTAGAATTCCTCGTAGCTATCTGCTTGAATTTCCTTTGCCGCAAGATAGATTCCGATCGCCGCAGCAACTCCGATCGCCGGGGCTCCGCGTACCTGAAGCAGGTAAATCGCATTCCAGATTTCCTTTTGCTTGGTAAAATAAAGAATCTCTGTGTTATATGGAAGTTGTGTCTGATCAATTATGACCAGTGCACTGTTTTCATCATCGAGTGCCACTGTTTCATAGTCCAAAATAGACTTTTTCGTATTCATTTGGATATTTCCTTTCTATATATACTGCCTACCCTTGGTGCATATAAACGTCAAACTCTCTAGAATTTAGCAATCGCTTCTTCAATTGCTCTTCTATAATCCGCACCGGATAAAAAGCTATCTCTGTTCATAATATAGTTTTTCGCAAGAGTGATTATAATCTTTTCTGCTCTAGCCCTCTTTTCGGGATCCGGAATTGTTGTGATGTCCTTCACATTAGCCATACCCACCGTACGACGGATGGATTCTAAGCCTGCTACGGCAGCAGTATCCGCAAGAATCGTACCGAGGTACCATTCCATAAAGCCTTCGGTCTTAGCCATGATATCCGTTACCTTTTCCTTATAGGCAACCTTAAACTTAGCAATAAACAGATCCACAATTTCAACGATGGTATTCAGAACCCAACCGCAGAACTCCACTCTCTTCGCTTCATCTTCAATTGTTGCATCCCCGTTACACCATGCAAAAAACATATTGGCAATCACATTACCAATGTCATAGCCCATGGGTCCATAGAAAGCAAACTCCGGATCAAATACAAAAATATGCTCCTGATTAGCAAAGATAGAACCGGTATGTAGATCACCATGAATCAGCGCCTGAGCGTTATTCATAAATGCAAATTTACACTTCGCTGCCTCCAGGTGTAATGCTTTGTCCTCGTATAACTCTTTTTTTACAAAGTCCGCAACCGGAGCAAAGACATTATTCCTATTGTTGTAATCGTTAAAGGGTTCACTGTAAACCAAATCCTCACTGATTTCACATAAATCGGGGTTAATAAAGCTTTTCACATTCTCCTTCTTATCCTTATGTCCCATGACAATATCAGTCGTTTGAAGAAGTGTGTTTACCAAAAAGGTTGATATATCCTCTGCAAAGGTGGGGTAAGTCTCATGGTTTATCAAGCCCGTACGCATCATGGTATGGCCGACCATGTCCTCCATGGCCATTGCACACATAACCTCATCATATAAATATACCTTCGGCACTAATCCCGGAGCGTATTTCTCCTGAATTCCCAGAATTTTTGCCTCAATGCGTCCTCGGTCTGTGGACAGCTTCATTTCCGCAGATATTCTGGTTGCCTCACCGGCCTGCTTAACAATAATGGACTTTCCTGTATTCACATCAAACAGACGGAATACATAGTTCAAATTACCATCGCCTATTTCTTTACATTCTAATTTGGCATCTACCGGAAAGAAGGAAAGCTTCTCCTGTACATATTCTCGAACATCTTCTGTTTTCATCAAAAAGTAAGTATCAAAACGTGACATATTAAACACCTTTCTCCGTATGTGTTCTCAATGAAATCCTTGCATCACACGGAATGCAAAGAATATCCTTA
This sequence comes from Bacillota bacterium, assembly GCA_023428655.1. Lineage (GTDB taxonomy): Bacteria > Bacillota > Clostridia > Lachnospirales > Lachnospiraceae > Mobilitalea. The sequence continues at coordinate 2,094 of JAEYXC010000355.1, forward strand.
CTCCTCCTAGCTTATGCCGCGCAGCGCGGCATAAGGGAAAGAGCTGCACTTCTTGCTAGGGGGGATGTATGTAATACTTTTGTCAGCTTGCAAGAAATTGCGCTTGTCTATTCGTTGTATGTAGGGGGATATCAAATAAAATAATTAGAAATGTAACAAGGAAAATTAATGCTTCTTGGACTGGGAGTAGGTCAACGCCAAGGCAATCGCTAGTACTCCACCTTTCACAATATCCATGGCATAATAGGGTACCGACATCATAATAAGACCATTCTCCAGCATACCAACCAAAGCTGCACCAGCCAGAGTTCCGATTGCGTTTGCCTTACCGGCACCTGCTACAGAGAAGCCGATGTAAGCGGCTGCAACGGAAGGCATCAGGTAGGCTGCACCGGCATTTACCTGTGCGGTACCAACACGCGCCGCAATGAACACACCACCGAGGGCAGCGAAAATTGCGGATAAGAAATATGCCAGAATACGATATTTATTTACCGGAATACCTGAAAGTCTTGCGGCCTCCGGATTACCTCCAACGGCATACATATATCTTCCATGCTTTGTATAGTTGAGGAAGAAATATGCGAAGGCAACTACAAGCAGCATAACGATGATTAACCAGGGTTCCTTACCAAGAGCACGGAAGGCTTGAGGAACCAGTCCTAAGGATGCCTCGCCATTGGGTCTTGTCATACGTTCGGTTATCGCGCCACCGTTAGAATAGGTCATCGCTACACCCTGATACATGAACATTACGGATAATGCAGCAACCATATCCGGTATTTTCAACTTAACAATCAAAATACTGTTAATCACAGCGATACTTAAACAAATGATCAGTGTCAGTATGATGGATACCCCAATACTGAGGTTGTACCATACAAACATACTCATAACCAGAAAGTCCGCGAAGTTTGCATTCGCACCGATTGATAAGTCCATACCATTAACAGCCAGCGAAAAGGTCAAACCGATTGCAATGATTGCCGTAATGGAAATACTTCTAAGAATCGTAATCATGTTAGAACCGGTTAAAAAGATGCTGGAATTCGTATCCTGGTTCCAGTTTGCAAAAGTAAAGAATACAAAAAGGACTACAATCGTAATTAATGTCCCCCACTTTTGCACAATATCCATAAATTTGATACCGGACTTGTTCTTTTTTGTCATTGCTTTTTCAGCCATTTTATTTTCCTCCTGTTGAAAAATAAAGCAATTCTTTTTCATCGGTGTCTGCAACGCTTAACTCCTTAACAATTTCACCGTCATACATTACATACACTCTATCAGCTATCGTTAATATCTCCTGGAATTCACAGGTTGCATAGATAATGCCTTTCCCTCGCTCTGCCAGTCTTTCGATCAATTCATACATATCTCGTTTTGCACCAACATCAATACCCTTTGTAGGTTCATCGAAGATATAAATTTCAGATTCTGAATTAAGCCATTTACCAAGTACAACCTTTTGCTGATTACCGCCTGATAAAAGTGCAACCACCTGATTTTCGGAGGGTGTTTTTATACCCAAATCTTTAATCATCTGACAGGCGTCTTTCTTTTCTCTTAATTTATTTACCACAGAAAATAACCCTGTATATTTCTTCATTGATGCCACAGTAATATTGGTATATACCGGATCCGTGATCAGGACCCCTTCTTTACGCCGTTCTTCCGGTACCAATGCAAATCCTCTCTTTACTGCTTCGCTTGGATCCCTATATTTAATAACTTTTCCGTTTAATGTAATTGTTCCGTTTTTTTGCTTCAATGCACCGAACAATGTCTTACATAACTCAGTCTTTCCGGCACCCACAAGTCCTGCAATACCGATTATTTCTCCACGCCTTATGGACATGTCTATGTTTTTTACTCTATTTTCCGCTTCACTTAATCCTTCTATCTTCAGTAAAGGATCGCCAATCGTCACTGCTTTTTTAACATAATTGTCATCGAATTTACGTCCCAGCATAAGCTCTACGATATCAGTGGTCTTGAGCTCAGGAGTGATTGGCATATTCGATACAACTCTGCCATCTCGCATTACAGTGATCGTTTCACAAATATCAAACAACTCATTCAATCGATGGGATATGAAAATAATTCCTACTCCATCCTTTGCTAATTCACGAACTATACGGAACAATTCCTGAGTTTCGGAATTTGACAAGGGTGCTGTAGGTTCATCCAATATTAGAAGACGGCATCTTCCGACAACGCATCGTGCAATCAGCACCATTTGCTTTTGAGCAAGTGTCAATTCTGAAACAACCTTGTTTACGTCCAAATCAACATTCAGTCTTTTTAATGTTTTTTTAGCCGTGCTACGTATTGTAGCCCAATTAACCATCTGCTTCTTACCCATGTTATTTACGAGGGAATTGAACATAACGTTCTCAGCAACCGTTAAGTAGGGAATCAATGCCGTATCAACCTCTTGATATACAATTTCAATGCCAAGGTCTTTTGCATTTTTGGGGGACCGGATTTCAACCGGTTCCCCCTCAACAAAAACTTGTCCTGTATAGTGTGCGTTAGCACCAGCTAAAACCTTCATTAAGGTTGATTTACCAGCGCCATTTGCACCGATAAGCGCATGAATTGTTCCACCTATCATACTGAAATCCACATTACTTAGAGCCTTCACTCCGGGGAATTCAATCGATATGTCTTTCATTTCAAGTTTAAATTCATTCATTTTGCGTCATCCTATCCATATGATTACTATACTCTTGGTTCGTTTTTATTTTTTATTTCCATTCTTTTGCTAACTATTTGCTATTCGCGCTCTTTACATCTGCCATCCAGCTAAGGTTGAATGCATCTTCACCACTTGCATCGCCCCATCCCTCGATAATTGTTCCAAGATTAGTCATATTAATATCAGAGTTCAACTGACTTGTTAATACGTTGCATGCTGCAAGATTGAAGTATTCCGGTGTTTCCTCTCCAACGAACTTCATTGCTAATAATCTGGTATTAACAATACCGATTAACTTAGGATCAACTGCAGCTGTGGATTTCCACACATTGGGATTAGTGAGCATTAACTGAATGTCATCATTGGAGATATCGATGGTATACATGGGAATATCAGTACGTCCTGCATCGTTTAGCGCCTGTAATACACCCTTTGCTAACTCATCATAGCAGCCCCAGATTGCATCTACAGAGCCTTCCGGGTATTTCGGAAGAATTGCTGCTGTCTTAGTAGTCATATCACCACGAACATTAGCGGTATCGGTAGGTGCAATTACTTCAACAGTTTCAATCTTTCCTTCTGCCTCAAGCTGAGTATATACTACATTACGTCTATCCAAGGGAGGGATTCCAGGGCCCATGAAAGTCTTAAGAACCTTCATAGGATATGTACCGCCATTAGCTTCGAACTCGGACATCATAGCACCGAGGGATAAGGTTGCTAAAGCGCTGTCATCCTGTGCTGTTGATGTTACTCCGGCTAATAATTCACCGCTAGCATCTCCATCCTTCATCGGCATACTATCAAAGGTAACCACTTCGATACCAGCATCTCTAGCCGGCTTCAACATTTCGTAGGTATAGGATAACTGTCCATGGGAAAGTATAATTCCGTCATATCCCTTGGAAATACACTGAGCCACAACCTCCTGTGTCTTAACATCATCACCATCTGTTACATAGGTATCAACTGTAAATCCAAATGCTTCACCCTCGGATACACAGCCATCTAAAAACTGTTGCGTGTGATCACCAGCTGCAAGGTTACGAACAACGGCAACCTTCTTACCCTTAAGCTTGGATGCAAAATCAGAACCGCCTGCTGCTGCATCTTCTGATCCCCCTGCCTCAGCCGGAGCGGTTGTTGCTGCTGGCTCTGTTTTTGTGGTTTCCTCGACTGGCTCCTTCTTGCTAGCGCATGCTGCAAGAGAGAGTACCATAGCTGCTACTAAAAGCAGTGATAAAAGTTTTTTCATATAGTTCCTCCTCCAAATTAGAAATTGTTGTTTTGTACCATATTTGTATGGCATTTATTTGGTGTGATTACATGATAGCATTTATACAAAAAAATTACAACATTTTTATAGCAAAGATCGAATAATTTATAGTTTCAACAATATTTTTTAATTATTTTTGTGTATATTGCACTATACTTTTACCATTCTTAGTTACTTTTGTATCCAGGTAAGTATCTTTTGATACTGGATTAGGCTCATTTTTCCCTTTAAAAATTCTTGTTTTATATTCGTTTGTTTTGTTTATATTTGTTTTCTACGTTTTTATTCTTTTATTTTGATATTTTCTTCCAATGTTCAAAGTGTTCGTTTTGATATATTGTTTTTTGTTTATACTAATTCAATGCTACTCATAAGCCCAAAAAAAGAGGATCCGGCTTTCACCAAGCAGAATCCTCTTTTCAATCATTCTCTTATCCCATTCTATAGGCTTTTATCAAAGGCCTCAAAAATTAACGCTGCTACCATAGCACCCGGGTCAGTCAGTGCAACACTAGCCTCCCCGCGGATCGCTGCTCTACCATGCATCGCACGCATTGTTGTTGTACTTTGCACCCCTTCCATGGCCGCCTGCTTTGCTCTTTGCTTCACAGCTTCAAGTCCTTCTCCCAAACGAACTGCCTCTTCCATGGCTTGAACTGCAGGTGCTATCCCGTCTAAAAAGGTCTTTTCTCCCACCTTCGCCTTCCCAAGATTGGCAACGCCCTCCATGTATCCGCGAAACAAAAGCACACAGTCTTCCGTCATCAAAGAGGTTTTTCCCTTTAGGGCCTTTCCTGCATTCATTAATCCAGCTGCCATCAGTGTACCCATAGTCGAAGGAACTGCACTTCCCATAGCCTTACCGGCCATATATAGAAGCTTTCCCAAATCCTTTTCCGTGCTATTCACTGCTGCCTCATAGGCAGCGGCAAAGCCATCCTTCATAGTTAATCCCAGATCACCATCACCAACAACACTGTCAAGCTCAATTAGGCGTTCCTTATTTAGCTCCATAATACTTTTTAACTCTCTCAGGAAATTCATTAATCCATTTACATCCATACCCGTTCCTTTCCTCCCTACCGACAATCACTGCCAAAAGAATGGAGTCTTGGCAGGAGCATCCAGATATTTTGTCAATTCATCATCCAATCTCAAAAGGGAAATGGATAAGCCGGACATCTCCAGGCTCGTTACATACTCTCCAACATAATAGCGATGAACCTCTATCTTTCTTTCCTTCAAATACTGTCCAATCCTTCTTACCACAATATACTGCTCATCTAGCGGAGTAGCGCCCAGACCATTTACCAATACCGCCACCCGATCACCACTTTCATAGGGTAGGTCTGCAATGATCTTATCCATCAGTATCTTAGTTATCTCATCAGCGGGAGCAATCGGTGCTCGCAAAATTCCGGTTTCACCGTGAATTCCCATACCAATCTCCATCTCCCCTTCCCCAATGGAAAAACCCGCTTTTCCGACCCGGGGCACGATACAGGGGGAAAGCGCCATCCCCATGGTTCTGACATTGTCACAGGCCTTTAATGCAATGCGTTTCACCTCATCCAGAGAGAGCATGGCCTCTGCTGCAGCACCCGCACATTTATACACAAAGAAGATACCTGCCACACCTCTTCTCAGATTCTTCTCTCCCTCTTTACTTGGCGCAGCTGATGCGACATCCTCTCCCGCTACCACGCTTTCCACCCTAATATTCTCTTCAAAATCGGCCATCTCTGCTGCCATATCGAAGTTAAAAATATCGCCATTATAATTTCCGTATATGTATAACACACCGGCACCGGAATCAATTGCTTTCGTTACCGCTAACATCTGCTCTGCACTTGGCGATTGAAACACATCTCCAACCGAACAGCCATCCAACATCCCTTTTCCCACATACCCAAGGAACAACGGCAAATGTCCCGATCCTCCTCCGGTAGCAATTCCCACCTTACCAGCTATCTTATTTGCCGTAATAAGACACCGGGGATCCTCATTGGTGTAGGTGATCAAGTCGCTGTGTGCGGTATATAACCCCTCCAGCATTTCATTCACATAATTCTCCGGTTGATTAATTATCTTCTTCATACTTTCCTCCATTCAGCTCCTACTGAAGCATTTTGATCTATAACTTGTCATTATATCTGAAAGACCTTTATCTTATCCTTTAGATCCTCCGCGTTTTCCTGAAGCTTGCCTGACGCCACATTCAAAGCCTCGACCACCTTCAGCTGGTTATCCGCTGTCGCGGACAGCTCTTCCGCTGCGGAGGCAGTCTCCTCCGATATTGCTGATATGCTTTCGATTGCACCTAGCGTATCATCCTTCGCATTTTTAACCTCTTCAATACCAGCTATGACGATAGCAAGACTATCTGCCAAGCTTCCGACATTCCGATCAATCACCTCGAAGGCTTCCTCCGTTGCAGCGAGTGCCTTCTTCTGTAATTCCAGAATTCCCTCTGCTTCCCTTGCCGTTCCTACGGTCTTCCTGGTCTGTACTCGAATATGCTCCATAATGTTTGCGATTTCCTGGCTGGCCTTAGTCGATTGCTCCGCCAGCTTGTTAATTTCTTGTGCGACCACGGCAAAGCCTCGCCCATGCTCACCTGCCCTCGCCGCTTCAATGGATGCATTTAAGGAAAGAAGCTTAGTTTGCTCCGAGATTTCATTAATTACGTCGACGAATTTTACAATATCTACGGACTGCTCATCCAACGCTTCAATATTATCAACGACATTGTGAGTAATACGATTCGTATCCTCTGCTCTTCCTCCCAGTTCGCCCATGATTAACATACCACGGCTCACCACCAATCTGGTATCCTTAGCAGAAGCATTGATCTTCACCGTATTCTCAATCATACGATTCACCTGATTCGACAGCTCCTCCATCTTCATCAGGCATCCTTCCACATCTTGGGCCTGCTGCACCACACCACCACTGATATCATTTACCGAGTTGGTGATATCTTTGGTAGAAGTCAGCAACAGATCTGCACTGTCCACTACATGCTCGGAAGCGGTATTCACACCTCCACTTACCAAAGCCATTTTCCCGACCAATTCCTTCATCCCCGATATCATGTGATTAATCTCCGTGGATAACAGACTGAATTCATCCTTTCGTTTCATCGATAAAACACCGGTCAGGTCCCCGGAAGAAGCCTCGCTCAAAAATTGGTTCGTTTTACGGATTGCACCCGCTATTCCTGTCGATAATAAGGTGGCGATTACTCCGGCGATCAGACACGCTACCACAACGATAATAACCGTAACCGACTTCACCTCCTGCGCTTGCTTAATTATGGTGGCCTCGGGAATTAATGCACATACGGAAATACCGCCTTCCCCATTCATAGAATATATAAAACGATACTTTGAATTCTGATACGTTACCGTTCTTATTCCTTCTGTCTTCGACCCATCCTCCGGTAGCTTCTCTCGGCTTTCTGAAAAAAAGCCTTGGCTAAGGAAGCTGAATTTCTCATCCTCCGCACCAACCAATACCTCTTTATCATCCTCTGTAATAAAGCCAATGATACTTCCTTCACCGAGATTCATTTCATGAAAAGCATCCTTAACCATATCCATATCAATGTCGATTACAATAAAACCGATATTGCTGTATACGGAATTTTTGAGATTGGCAATACAGGAAAGGCTGTAATCAGAGGAAGTAACCCCCGTACGTTCATCGAGATAGGAATGATATCCTACCCATATTTCATTATCAAAGGAATCCAGAAGCTTACCACCTTCCGGAGTTTTAGAAAATCCTTCATAATAACCATCCTCTAATATTCCACCTGAGGATATACCCTGCCCATAATTTGCAAACAGATAGATCTCATTAATGAACTTATCCGCACTGATTATTGAGATAATCGTTTTTTGCATTTCATCAATGCTCTTATATTCTCTGTAAGGATCATCCTTATATTTACCGCCATAGTATTCATTAATCGTACTGTTAGAGTTAAGCTGAGCCGTCTTACTGGCAACCTCGTTGATCACTACCTCAAAATATTTACTAGTCATGGCCAGTGCATTATGGGTGGATTGTTCATATTTATCAATCATTCCGAAGGATGCCTTCTGATATGAGATAACCCCCAGAGCAACAATCAGCACAACCAAAGCCATAAAACCACCTATCATTTTAAATCCGACACTTTGGTAAAATCGTACCCTTTTCTCCACTTTTTTCTTTTTGACCCCATTCTCTCCATTGGAAGCTTGATTTCTCCTGCCCTTTTCTCTTCTTTCCCTCTTCTCTGTGTTCGTTCCCATACTAGACCTCCAGACGAATTTCCTATATTGTGCAAAGTATCCTTATTTTATCACAGAAAAATCTCATTTTCAACACTTTGTACCATATTTATACCGTATTTATGACTGATTTTGTTATTTTGTTTTTACACCAAACAAAACCACAACAAGAAACCAGTATCAACATAGCATCATTAAAAAGTTTCAACGCTTAAACAAAGGTATTTTGAAACGAACAAAGGCCGAAGTAGAGTGTTTATCTCCACATTCGGCCTCTTTATAAAATTATATATTTCTTATACACCTGCATCCTCCATATGTTTCCATACTCAGAACGCACCATCCAAGATTATTTGAACGTAAATATCCTCATCCATACGGAGCATAAAATCAAGTCATATTTATAGTCCTGTAGATTTGACTATTGGATGATATAATGCTATTTTATATATAAAACACTAGAAAGAAGGGACAAAATGGCACAGCTAATGGAGGCAGCAATGGTGATATGCTTTGGAATATCATGGCCGGTATCCATCCATAAATCTTATACCTCCCGTACATCAAAGGGAAAAAGTATCTTTTTTATCTGTTTTATTTTAATCGGTTATTTATTTGGTATTGCGTCAAAATTTATGGCTGATCAATTAAATTATGTATTAGTATTTTATATCCTTAATTTCATTATGGTATTTATCGATTTATGTCTGTATTTCCGTAATAAAAAACTGGATCGTATCAAGGAAGCGGAGGCTAGCATATGATAAAAATACTCGCAATTGGTAACAGCTTCTCCCAGGATGCTACCGCATATCTTCATTCCATCGCAGAAGCTGCCGGTACAACTATCAAAGTAGTTAATCTATATATCGGCGGATGTTCCCTGAAGACTCATTGGGAGAATATCACCTGTGATGCATACCTATATGATTACGAGCTGAATGGTCAAACCACCGACCGCAAAACATCCATTAAGGAAGCTCTATTGGAGGAGGCTTGGGATTATGTCACTCTTCAGCAGGTAAGTGGGGACAGCGGTCTTCTTGATACCTTTTATCCTTACATACAAAGGGTCTTAGAATATGTGAAGCAGTTTTACCCGGATACTACACTGCTGCTCCATCAGACCTGGGCTTATGAGCTTGATTCTGATCATCCAAGCTTTATCAATTATAACCGAGATCAACACCAGATGCACAAGGCCATTCGTGATACCTATCAAAACATAGCGTCGAACCTCGGCTTAGGTGTGATCCCAAGCGGGGAAGTGATACAGGAACTTCGCTCCATTCCGGCCTTCGATTACAGCAAGAACGGTTCCAGCTTGTGCAGAGATGGCTTTCATATGCATCTCATATATGGTCGTTATGCACTGGCAGCTACCTGGTATGAATTTATCCTTAAGCAAAGCATCTTAGAAAATCATTACCTCCCCCCCGCCATGGAGGGAGAGGAAGTTGACCTAGTAAAAATTCAATTGATCAAGGATACTGTGCACCGTTATCTATTCCATTAGAATGGGTTTCGATAAACAGCCCAATGTTTTTATGGGGGTATTATTTTTCTTTCAGCATCTGCCAATGGATCCCGTCCTCGGAATATAACAGCCCTAAGGTAGTATGATTATTTTCATCCTCACCCATCAGAATCATCATATAACAATCCGCTTCCTTCCAGACAAAGGGAGCACCATATCTTACAGATATCCAGTTTTGCGCTTCAATATCAATTTTACCCTTTTGCTCCCAATGCACAAGGTCAGAGGAAACCGCATATGCAAGATGTTGTTCCAACAATCCTTCACTAAAAATCATGACCCATTCATCCTGTTTCCGGTAAACAGTGACGTTTTCCGCACCATCCGGCGCCGCCTTGCTTACACCAATCAACGGACGGTCCACTGTAGTAATAGTCCAGTTCTTAAGCAGGGGATCATCCGTATACGCATGTCCCACCAGATTCGTTGCACTTCCATTAATAAAACGGTCGGTACCTACAAAATAGCAATGCAGTCTGTTCCCGTCTACCACAAAGGTGGGATCGATCACACGTTCCATCTTATTCCAGGGTAGGCTTCTAGCTTCCTCTAAGAAAAATACCGGCTCTGACCAGTGCTTTAAATCCTCCGACACGCTATAGCAAAGCATCGTTGGCTTCTCGGGATAGGATTGATAGGGTAGAATGTATTTTCCATTCCATTCAATCAGATCCCCTGGCGATGCAAAGCCTTTGGCGGATATATCACGGTCTTGCTCATAATGAACAAAATCCTTAGTAAATACATAACCAATGGCCCAATTCTCCGGTTTACTCCAGTCTTTATTGGAGTAACGAGAATAGAACAAATGATATCCTTCCTCTGTCTTGTAGATTGACGGATCCCTCAAATTATCGGATCTATCCCATACAGGGTTGGTAAGCTGCTTGAAATCCATGTATACTTCCTCCTTCAATTCATCCTTCGTACTGCAAGTCACACTAAGGCGTACACTAGCCGCATCTACACTCTATCCGTCTAGGGAACGAGATATCATTAACCAAAAGATTGGTATAGCCAAAAAGACGCCCTATAAGGGTTATTATACCATTCGTTGAAGCTATTCTCTACAACAATTCACTCAATCTTCCACTCATTCCTGGCTTTCCTAATAATGTTGCATAAGGCCTGGTAAAAATGAAGGAACGAACTACATGCAAAGTGAGCATATAAAAGCTTGCTTGTAGTTATGTGAAAACGAACCAGATAATCTTGCCATACGAAAAGAGATTATCTGGTTGGGATGCAAGTTGTCCTTTCCTTCATCTTGAACCTGTGTTTTGCAACAGCCCCTCTTTCTTTATCTCATATAATGAATAAGTTTTTGTACACATTATCAAGTGGGAGTATATTAGGGGTGATATCTGCTATTTCAATTTCTATCGCGTTTTGTAACATTGTTGAGACGGTATGTCCGAGCCCGTTCTTCTCTTAAAATCAAACTATATATGTCGAATTAAGTTGACTTTGATACTTTTTTAGTATAATGTGGGATTCACACTATACTGTAGGAGGGTTAATCATCGAATGATGAAATATTTACAAAAATTCACTACCTTAAAGGCAAAAATTATTACCATGCTGATTGTTATTAGTTCAGTTCCTCTCCTTATTTCGGGGATAAGTTCCTACCAAACTTCATTGAAAGTATTAGAGAGAAAGCTTGAGACTACTACCAAACAAACAACGCATGAGGTAGCACGCGGCTTAGATAATTACTTTGCTGCAATGTCAAACATGATGAAAATACTATCAAATGATACAAATATTGTCGAAGCAGATAATGCTACCTATTTTGAATTTGCAAAAGGTCTAATTGCAAATATGAAAAAAACAGATGCTTCTATCATTAATATTTATGTTGGTACTGAAACGGGGATGTTCTATACAGATCCTAAATT